>MUZY01000187.1:0-9148 GCA_003266065.1 Methanosphaera sp. rholeuAM130 | reverse complement strand
ATTGTTGGAGTAAGGTCATTGATGAATACCGTCGATTCAATTTTAGCCGAATTGTATCTGCTTAAACCGGAGTATGTTGCCTGAACTATTAATTGTGTCCCTGCAGTAGAGTTCAGGAGATATTGAAGTGATGCAACACCATCCGAAACTTTTACATAGATTACCTTACCTGTAGTGTCTTTAAGTGTTTTTCCATTTACCTTAAACACCACCTTACCGTTTTCTATGCTTAATCCATTTTCATCGGTTAATCTGACCGTCAGGTTTACGCTTTCACCAACACTTGCGGTTATGTTATCCATCTGCATGATGACGTCATGTTTTTTAACGGTTAACGAAGTGGTATTCTGTGAGAGCATTTCGCCGAAATCATCATAGTATGTTATTGTAAGTACACCCTCATAAATTTTGTCAAATGCAATATTGACTGATGCCGAACCTTCGTTGACATCACTTTGTCCAAGTACATTATCCTCCTCATCTGTAAATATTACATATCCGCCGGTTACGTTTTCATTATCCTGATTTGTTATGTTCAATGAAATTACAATCGGGGTATTGACGTAACCCGTTATATTATCTGCTTCTATTCGAATTTCCTTAATCGGATTGAATTGAAGTGATTTTGAGATGTTCAATCCTTTATAGGACAATATTGTCTCCAAGGTAACGTTATTAGCAGTTAACGTACTCTTATCATAGCTCAAATCAACATTTGGATTATCGGAAACGACATTGACATAGAGGATATCGTTGCCGGAATCCCTTATGAATTCGTCATTAATTTTATAGCACAGCTTGGCATCGGCATCGAGATTACTTACATTGGTTTTGATGTTGATGGCAGTTGATTCGACTTCAACCGCTGTATCGAATGACGCCACTTCCATTGTATATACCTTTATCGGTGCAACCGTATCCATATCCTTCAAGTTTTCAAACTGTAAACCGGTATAACTTATAAAGGATTTCGGATTTGAGGACAGCATAGGATATTCGTTATCATGTAAGGGTACGTATATGTAACTGCTGCTGATGTTTTGCTTAATGCGGATTACAACCGTTACCTCGTCATACTTCTTTACGCGGTATAGATTGTCCAGCTGGATTGTCTGATATCCTGCCTGAGCCAACCTGGCGGATTTTGCGGCTACGAGATTATTGTTGACATATACCGTTAGCTCATATTCGGAGTCGTCCACGAAGTAAGTTCCTATTGCACTGATTACCTCATCCTTTTGAATAGTATAGGAGTTGTTTATCCAGTACTGACCATCCGTATCCCCTAACCTATAGACGTAGACCACACTGTCATACTGGTAGATGTTGGAGTAACTGTAAGGGTTGTCACAGTCTACCACGAAGTTCAATGAATTATAGTCGCCGACGTAAGGAATATTTCCGATTACGCTGTCATAATATGAAACGTATTGATAACCGTTGTTTCCAGTATTTTCACCCCATGAATTTTTTATGATGAATGCACCGTCTCCGGGAGCATTGGGTGAAAAGTTGGTTCTGCTGTAATTGTCATCCCATCCGACAATACATACGGCATGTGTTGACTGATTGACTCCAACATTATACTGATTCAATGAACTGCTTAATTTTACGCCGGTGTAGACTGCCCCATATTTCATAATTGCTTGCTTGATTAGATTATTGTCCGTGAAATTATTACGTGCCGGTATGAAGTATATGTTCTGCACCTGGAATGAAGGGTCGAAGATATTGGATATGTGGGATTGGGTATTGTATTCATCCATACTTTCAAGTACCGGCCCAAACCCGCTGGCCATGTAACCTACAGGCTCCATATCATATCCTCCGTCATTCGGTTCCAAGCTTGACAAGCCGAGGATTGAATATTTCTTGAACATGTTTTTAAGGTTGTTCTCGGACAAGTCATAAGTAACGTTGGTTGATTTTTTCAATGCAGATTCGATAACTCCAATTGCCGCAAATGATACGCAACTTCCTGCAGATCCCTGTGACTTTACGGGGGTTAAAAGATCATAATCCAAGAGATTATAACTGGAAGGCAAGTTGGATACGTTAATTTCATCCTTCGTCAATGTTTGGATAATAGTCTCGTTTTGACTGTATTCCTTAGACTGGACTACCAGATAGGAAACTGAGGTTGCCTTATCATATTTTGAGTTTCCCGCATAGGTCAGATTAATCGTATATTCCCCACAGGTTAAATCGGATATCGGATAATACAATCTCGTTTTCTGTTTGGCTGTTAACTTGGTGGTATAATTGTTTATCGTCAGATTGAAATTGCCTGATATGTCCTTATTGGCCGTTATTGTAATGTTGATGCTGGTTTCGTTTGTAGTGTAGTTTTCAACCAATAGTGACGGGATTACTTTACTGTTGAGTTGGAGAAGCTGATTGTCGATTCTTGCATAAATCGTTGAATCGCCCGTATACGTGTTGGTGACGCTTGTTGATACGTCCAGCACGTCATTATCGAATACTCCTCTATCAGACGAAAATTCCACTTTTCTACTCGGAATAGGATTTTGCAGACTGTTTTGAGCGGACAGCTGATTTATGGATACGTTCAAATTAAGCTTGCCCTCCTGTGTTGAGGTATAATTCTTAAAAGTCATCAATACCCAAGTATCGGGAATGTAACCGCCGGTTAACCTGAAGAAGTCAGGATTGTTTACTCCCCACCAATTCTCGTCAAGAACCTGATTTTTAGGATATAATATATTGATTATGGAACTGTTTGAATTGTCATCCACAAGACATGAACTTTTAATTGTCAAGGTATTGTTATATGCATATACGCTTGAAGCCGATTCTGCGGTATTGTCTTCAAATACGGATGAAGTTATGTTTAAGTCGGACTGCATTACATAAATTGCTCCTCCGTATCTGGCTGTGTTTGAAGTAAAGTATGAATTGTTTATAAAATTCTTTCCTTCGCTTAAATGTGTTATTGCTCCTCCGTAGTACAATGCGCTGTTACGGTCAAAGCGGGTATTGTTGCATGTGATGTTGGACTTCAGATTAAATATTGAAGCTCCGAAACTTGCATTGTTTCCCGTGTAATTGGAAGCATTTACAATTACCTTGGAATTTAGTGCATAGATGGCCGCACCGCTAAACGCGATGTTGTCATTAAACTGTGATGAATCGACTGTCATGTTGGATCTGGACAGATAGATTGCACCTCCATAATCGGCGGTATTGTTGTTGAATCTGCAGCTGTTCAGGTTTACTGTAGAGTATGATGCATATATGCCTGCTCCATAGTCTTTACGGTAATTGTTGCTGAAAGTACAATTGATGAAATTGACCGTAGAACTACTTGCATATATTGAACTGGATGAGTCCAATTGTGTATCCTGGAAGTTAACGTTGGATATGTTAATCGTTGTTGAATAAATGTTTAATATCTGAGTTTTATTGTTACCTGAGATTGTTATGTTTTTATTTTCTTCTCCGACAATGTTTAATGAATTGATGTTGGTTGAATACCTGCTTAAGGATATTGATGACGTCAAGTTATATGTATCGCTTAACGAATCAGTTATCAGGTATATTGTTCCGCCATCTGCAATGTTGTTTACGGCATTAGTTAGTGTTGTAGGATTATTCCTATCTGAACCGTCATTTGATTGGGAAGCCTGTGAATTTACATAAATTGTTGAAAGCTTGGCATCATCCTTTATGTTTTTGGTCTTTAAATTTTCATGAGTGTCATCTTGTAGGGCATTGTCAGTTATTTGGTTAAGCGTAGCCTCTTGATTACCGGCTTGACCGGCGACATCGTCAATCGGTAATGACGAATATTCATCGATTATGACCTCAGATGAGTCGACCGCCGTTACAGTAGCCGATAAGAAAACAACGCTTATCGCCAATAACATCAATAGCCATAGGTTTCTGTTTGATTCTTTCATAATTTTTTTCCTCATTATTTGTTAGAATTAGAATTGAAAAATATTCCACCTAAATAATAATATTTATGATTTAAGTTATAATAATGTTTGTTAAAAGTAAGTGGATTTGTTGATGGAAAAGTAGATGACCATTATAATTGCATAAGTAGATATACTAATTTAGTCATCTCCATTTTACAATTATATATTAAAGAAAAATAAATGAGAAAAAACAAGTATAAAAAAATCAGTCAGTCTATATCCATATATTTGTGTATTTGGGGTATTATGGATACCGGGTAATGCCTGCCTACAATTTCAGATATTTCAAAAAGATGTGTTTTATCAGTCCATTTAGTCATAGGACTGACCGGTTGAATAACCAGGAGCGTATCATCCGGTTGAATTTCATTCAAATCATCCATTATCTTCCCAATTATGTCCAATGGTGTAGTGTCACTTACGACAATCTTGAGATAGTAATCCATACCCTCATTCTGCATTACTCTGATTGATTCCAGTTCCTTCAAGTACACTTCCTGCCATTTGGTTTGACTCTCGAAGTGTTCAGGTAATTTTATATCCATGGAGACAACATCAACGACATCCTTCAATAACGATAAATTTTCAGGCAACGTGGCGTTTGTTTCCAACATTGCAGGATAAGGATATTTGCTTAAAAATCCCCTGATGTATTCGGCTTGAAGTAACGGTTCTCCTCCTGTAATCTCCAAGGAATGGAAGTCATCGGTCATTAAACTTTGAATCGTATCGTTTAACTCTTCATAGGAATATTGCCTGCCGTAATCAAAAGATTTGCTTTCCAACGTATCACAGTAAATACAGTCAATATTGCATCCGGCAAATCGTATGAATATCTGCCTTTTTCCTATGTATTTTCCTTCTCCCTGTATGCTTGAAAATATTTCACTGATATTAACTGTAATGATAAAAAACCCCCTGTGATAAGTTAATGTTCAATATATTTGCGATATGAAGCACCTTGACCTATACCTTCGTTGACCTGTACCTCGATATATGATAATGTATCCGTATCTTCTATTTCATCGACAATCTTTTCGGTTATGTAGGTTGATAATGATTCGGCCGTAGTGGATTCTATCGGCAGAAGTACAACATCCTGTTTTGGCAGTTTATATTCCAAGCAATCAAGCAGGGTGAATTCTATTGATTTATCATCCTCATAGGTGACGTTTAAGTCCGGACTGTTGTATGGTATTAAGACCCTGTGATCCAGGGACTTGCATATTTTACGTGTTATGTCCTTCAATACCTTAAAGTCTATTACAAAACCGAATTGGCCTGAACGTTCTCCTTCAACTTCCACATCCACAATATAACTGTGGCCATGTATCTTTCCGCATGACTCGTGTCCTATTACCATATGTGCTGCCGAAAATCGCAGGTTTGTATGTATCCCATCCAAGTTTATTCTCATTTTCATCACCTAAAATACTTTTGTTTTCGTTATGTCTCTTTCAATATCTTCAATAAAGTGAATATACTCATTTGCTATTTTATCCTGTAGTTTTGACAAATCGTTTAAATCCATATTGTCCTCCAACGCTGATGTTTCAACATCATCCGGTGTTCCGTCGGTAGTTACGTTTAATGCAAAATGTATTTTCATCGAACTTATCGATGCTGACGCTATCGATACCGAGAGCTTCTTGTGGTCGATGAATATGTCATCCCCATCCTGTGTTGTATCTACAGAATATTCCCTTAGGATATCCCTTGCAATCATTACAAGCAACCGTTGCCTGTGATAAATCAAACGAAGATTACCCGGCTGTTCATCAAAGTGTTCCACTATAAAATGCAGCATCCTATCTCCCTTAATGTCCAAGCCTACATCTTCATAGTCTATAAGGTTGTCCGATTGGATATCCATGGGTCCAACCCATGAGACTATCGTCGAATCCTTAATCTTGAATTCTCTAAAAGCCCATGATGGATTTATTTGGCTTCCATCATATGCATTGCCGTCATTCCATTTTAAGTATTGCATCATATCCATTCCATCAATTTTCATATTAACTTTTATAATTCATGACATAATAATTTAATGGAAAAGAAACATAATTTAACATAAGCATGTGGGGTTAATTATGAAAGTTCATACGAGATATTATATCAAAACAATAGATAACCTATTTTTTGCGGTTAACAGTTACATTCATCCGGAAACGCATTACGTTGCATTCCTAAGATACGTTCCATCAGATGACGGCGACAGGATATTGGATGGCATTAAATATAAGAAGCTAAACAGTACACAGGCATATGAATACCTTAAGAAAAATCATCCGGATTATCTCTTCGAGTGGAACATAACAAATAAGAAGATGATGGGCGTTCCTGTTGAAGACGTGGCCATGGTATATAATCCCGCATTGGGTTTGAAGAAAATCAGAGAAAATAGAAACAAATCAGCACTTTATGAAAAGATTTGTCTGTTATCCGACATATTTCATGATTATGCGGGCATTGAATATGCCAACATGGGAGTTACTGGTTCATCTCTAATCGGTCTTGAAAGCGATACGTCCGACATTGACTTCATAGTATTCGGATTGGATGAACACAAAAGAGCCATTGAATTTTATTCAAGGGCAAAAAATGATGATGACATAATTTTAGAAGCAATCAATGATAAATACTGGGAATTCGTTTATGACAAAAGGATAAAGGACGATTCCATGAGTTTGGATGAGTTCAAGTATTATGAATCCCGCAAGAACAACAGGGGAATTATCCGAAATACGCTGTTCGATATTTTACTCAACAGAAATGATGATGAGATAGATGCCACTGATAACATAACTATTAACCAATTGGAAAAAATCAGGATAAAATGTGACATTTGTGATGATTCCCTTTCATATGATAATCCAGCTACATATGGGATTGCAAATGTAGAATTTCTTGAGGGTGTACCTAGAAATATTGAAAGTATAATATCATTTACGCATACTTATACCGGAATTGTAAAGAATAATGAAAGGGTTATTGCATCTGGTGTATGTGAAGAATATGTGAATAAAGACTCCGGAAAAAAAACGTATAAGCTGATAATAGGAACAACGCGTGAATCGATAGGCGAATACCTGAAACTGGAAAAATCACCAGTTAAATGAAGAACAACTAAATCATTCGAAGATGAAAAAATGGGGTTATAATACCTCGTTGACCCTATCTATATCAAACTTGGCTGTATTTGCAACGGTCATCACGGCCATGACCCCCGCCTGAACGGGATCGGTTACGACCAAATCCGCATAATCACGTACGGAACCAACCATATTTAAGCTGATTATTTTAATGTCGCTGTGTTCTTTAACTTCTTTAATTGAGTCTACAATCGTTCCACCCATCAGGGATCCTGCCAGTACCAGAACGCCGACACGTGGAAGTGACAGTACCGCTTTAACTGCCTGAGCCAACTTTTCCTCTCCGACAATAGGTAACGTGTCGACACTTATTCTTTCGCCCCGTATGTTGTGACGGTCGGCTTCGGTTATTGCACCCAATGCCACCTGTGATATCTGGGCTCCACCACCAATGATTATGATTCTTTTTCCCCATATCTTATCCATTGACGGAGATTTCTTTACACTTAGCACTTCTTCTATATTCCCAATATCTTCCACCAGTAACTCGAAGTCGTCCACATCCTCAACTTCAATATATGTTGAAGCGTATTCGGATGACTCCCTGTAAACTTGTGTATATACTATATTAACATTCCTTTTGGCAATAAAGCTGGTCAGCTTACTTAAAACGCCCGGCTTATCTATTGCTTTTATATTCATTGCATTGGTCATATTTACATCCCATCAAAAATAATTCTATTGAATTCTAATAATAAGTATAAAAAAGATAATATATAATTTTTTTTAAGCGAAAAAATCAAGAAAAATTTATTAAAAAATTAATTAGATAAACTAAAATTGATAAAAATAATCTATAGATAAAAAATCATTTAACAACTGTAAAGTAATCTTTATATACTACCACTTACATAATAAGTAGTAGTGGTAAGAAGTACCACATGCATATTATCAAACGGGTATTGTTAATTACCCAAAAAATATTAAATTAAAAGGAAAAAAGACCATTTCACCACATAAATGATAACATATGGCAATACCCTTTAATCCCATGATAACTATGCAATCACACATCTTTATATCTTTTTTTAAACTTTTTATCAATATTTTTTCAATTACTGTAAACTACAAAAAAATAACTTTAAAGTTAGATGTTAATCGTACACTTCCCTTAAACAGGGATAATAAAATAGTAACCTCCACATACATAAAATTGAATAAATTTACATTGAAACAACAAAGCCAATCACAATAAACCCAACAATTATACTGATTAGAGAAGCCAAACCGCTATCTCCCAAAAATCCTTTAACAATACACTGCAATACCGCCTATAAATAAAGCCGCAATTCCGTTCATTCATATCACCACATTTTAATTTACCATTATCAGAAAGGACATTCAATTTCTTTAGATTTTTCCGACAAATAATAATATGAAAAATAAGTTATATAACAAGAACAAATCACTTTATTTAAAAGCATTGGTTTTTTAAAGATAAACATTAGATATAAGAAGTTGAGACTGAAAAAATAGTGAAAGTGACAATGAATAGAAGTGTTTAATATAACAATATTTAATAACAAGTATCATAAAAGGATAACAGTAGACAGAATAAGAAACTTATCGGGAATAGTCAAAATAGAAATAAAACTGAAAATTAGAAATAGAATTATTAAGAACAATATGATAATAACTAATCAGTATCCATTCTTAATTTATTAATTAATTTGCCAATAAACCCCATTTCTTCAGAGGTCTTAGGTCTTCTGGCAACATTTGATTTGATTCTGACATCATATCCACAGTTTGGACATAATACTTTGTCCGATCCGCATCCGCAATTGCATTCAAGTACTTCCTCTTTTGATTCATCAAATTCATGTCCACATAATCTGCAAACTGCCATGAAAAATTCTCCTTTTTAAATTTAGATTTTAAATGTTGATTTTAGTTTATTTAATATGTTTGAATCGTTTTTTGGTCTTAATTCTCTTGGTACTGGAATGTCAAAACCACAGTTTGGACATCTGACGAATTGTCCGCCACAACCGCCAAAAGCACAGTTACATTCACATTTGGATGCTTCCTTTAAGTCAAACTTGCATCCGCATA
>MUZY01000253.1 GCA_003266065.1 Methanosphaera sp. rholeuAM130 | reverse complement strand
ATGTAAGTAAACCAGTATAAATTTTCAAGCGTAATTTTATTATTTTAGTGGTATGATATTAACCATTCTTATTGAGATTATTGCATATATACATATTACTATAATTTCTTGGATTTTCTGGTGTTAATACTGGTGAATGTATGTGAAATTCATATTCTATTGTAATGGGTCTTCCATTAACTATTCTTGGTATCATTATACTTTTTTTTGGAACGATGCATGATAATTGCATTCCTGTCTGTGAAATAAATTGTTATGAATTTTCCAACTATATTAGACCATTTATTACAATAGTTAGATATTCACCCTAGAAAAAAATATGTTCTTCTTGTTTATATTATTGTGTATTGTTGAATATTAATTTTACTGGATTATTTTTGTATTTATTTAAATATTGTACAATTACCATTCATATTTAATTCGGTGAATAATTATCGGGGTATGGTGAAATTAGGATTATTTTTGTATAACTTTCTATTGTAAACACATGTATCATCGATGATGGCCTTTTTTCTATCAGAAAACTTAAAAATTAGCCTTAAAGTAAAGTATTGGGGTATGAATAAAAATCGGATGGATTAAAAATACTTTTTTTCAATACTTTTATATATGAGTTTTTCATTATATAATCTTATAAAAATAAGAAAAAAATAATTATCTAAAATCAAGAGGTGAATTTTTGTGAGGACAGGAAATGCTGTGATATTAGTCACGGCAATGGTATTAATAGTATTTATTGGTATTGTTGTAGCTGAAGATTTTATGATGCCACAGGAGCTGGAAGAAAAACAGGTAGTTTCAAATAACAGTTCTAACAATACCACTCATAGTGCCGGTGTAAAAAGGCATGTTCCGCCTAAGGGTGTTATGCAAAAGGCAATACTGGTTGTTTGGGATCCTTTTGGCCATGCTCCTATAGAACATGGATATAAAATCTATAATGGTGCATTATGGTATCCGTATCCTGACGGTACATGGATTCAGGTGGCATTTTTAAATAACAATAAGCAGGTAACGCATATTCAGGTATGGGATCAAACTATCGTCAACGATATTAAAAATAATTATCAGACGGTTGACAACGTTACGGTAACTATGGTGGAAGAACCTGCAGAGTATAATGTTGAACAGTCGGGAAGTGTTGACGGTACCGGTTCAAATAATGGTTCCGATTCAAATGGCGCAACTGATTCAAATGGAGGTAACGATGCGGATAAAATAGGCACTGCAATAAATCTAAATGACCAGACGCTTTCAAACGATACGAATACCAGTGTAACAGGTACATTGGTTGATGAAAACGGTACTGCAATAGCCGACGCTGAAGTAACCATAACCGTTAACGGTCAAAGTTATACCGAAACAACGGATTCTAATGGTCAGTTCAGTTACCAATACAATACCGAATCCAGTGATTTAAGTATCGGATCCAATTCAATGGAGGTAAGTTATTCTGGTGATGAAACATACAGCAGCGTATCTAAATCCATAACCATTACCCTGGAGGCTGTCCAGGAGGAAGAGGATGTTGATGATACGGTAGAGTCCAGTGAAACCGAACATTATACGCATACTTCTTCAAGTCACAGCAGCAGTCAAAAAAGAGATAATTCAAGGAGTTCATTTCCTTCAGAGGAAGAAGAGTATACTACATACGATTCTTTTAATAGTACTCAATAGTAAGAGTATGGATTAGAATAATTGGATTATTTCTTCAATTTATTTCTTTTTTTTTTAAGGTGTCGATGATTACCGCTATTTTAAAGTAAAATTTTGCTGATTATTGCACATACACATTTTGCCATTTATCGATTATGATAACCTTCACTTTCTGTTTTCCCATTGGAATTAATGGAAAAAACTTCTCTGGAAAACATGGGATGATTGGGAGTATGAAAATAACTTCAATTATTCATAAAGTTTCAATGGATTAAATTATATCCATGTAACTAAACTGGCATAATTATCAAGGGTAATGTTGTTATTTTAGTAGTATGATATTAACCTGAATTAATAATATTAATATATGTATATTCGGTCTACAATTTTTGAAGTGTCTGGTTTTTTTGCCGTAGTTTCATTGAAAGAATATAAGTGGAGGGGAAGTTAAGCCAGTAAAACGAGTACCAATTTAGGCTTTTATGATAGTCAAGGTTGCCTCTGATGTTACTTTTTCACTGTTTGGTGAAGTGTACACGGCGGTAATGGTGTAGTTACCTGCCTTCATGGATTCCGGTATGGTGTACTCTACATTTACCTGTCCGTTAACCACTTTGGCGTATATTACCTTACCGTTAGCGTCTTTTATTGTTTTACCATTTATTTTAAAGGCTATTTTTTCCTGTGTTATCATTTAATGCCGTGATTGTGTGGTTGCAGAAACATAAATTGTCTTTTCATCACCGGTTGTAGATTGAACATTATTTTATTATCATATCAAAAAATATAAATACTAATAATAATATACTTTTATTAGTGAAAATATTTTAATAATAATTATCTTTTATTATATAATATAATATGGATTTGTATATTGTTGTAAAATAGTTTTCACAGGTAAATCGAAGTGGAACGAATTGAAATTGATGGGGTTATAACACCTGGTAATCCTCTTAGATTAGAGTATTTTTTCAGATAATAATCCAAAAGATAATTATATATATCGGTATTTAGATAGGATTATCTATATATTAATGTATTATACAGTGGATTAATTGTTAATAACTTTTACTCTTGCATATTTAATGTAAAATGAGGATATTCAGAATTGTTATAATTCTATGAGAGAATATAAAAATGGTTGTGTGATTAATGTTTTGGAATACACTTCAGGCAAAGGTCTATGGATTTAAGTTAAACAGTCTGCTTAAGGATGAATTTATCGAATCGTTGAATGATGAATTTGAGGATAAGAAGGTTGACGTGGTAAATATTCAGGTAGCCATAAGGGATAAGAAGATTGATAATCCGGATGATTATCATGTTGACTTGATTACATTGTCCAAGGTGAATTTTGAAAACATGATACTGGGAAATGTGATAGTTGACGTTGATAATGAGGATAACTTTGATAAAATCAAAGGAATTATAGATAAGATGGGTGATTGAATCATGATGTATGATAATCAATATATTTCTCTTTCAGGTGGATATTCATATAATGTCCCATCGGCTTATTTATCTGTCAGGAATATGATAACAACTATCAAGAAGAAAATAGATTCATTATTGAATAAATTATCAGAAGGAATATCCTCCTATTTGATGGATAATTTAAAAATAAATCTTCGCTTATTTAAAGATGTTCTAATGGAGCTGACAGGTCATAGCAGGGAACTTTTTGACTTCATGTCAATAGAACGGATGTATCTGTATGTAATGGAGAATAAGAGATATGATTTTATTGGCAGGTTAAACCAGTTATTTGATTTGTATTGCAGTGTCGTGTGCAGAAAATTAAGAAGTGATGAAAAAGAGTATCATGATAACTATGAAAATTTTGAGGATGCTCTAATGGATACGGAAGAATATTTCTATCTGAATATCTGTAAAAAATCAGAATACTTTGATGTAAGGGTATTGTCAAGCATAACAAACAGCCTGTTAAAAAAATGAGATTGTTATGAGAGAAATATCTTTTATTGATACGAATGTATCTATAGCGTATGTGTTTTCATTTGACCCGTTTAATGATTCTTCTAATATCATATTTGAAGAATATGATGTTATAACATGGTCAAATTTAGTTAAAAAAGAATTTAAAAAAGTATTTAAACGAAAACAAAAGGAAATAATAGATTTATTTAGTTTTTTATTTGGATTTGTTGAAAAATCTAATATGGAATTTTTCAATAATCATGATTTAATTAGAACCGGCATCAATGATGAATTATTTAAGGACAACTATGCTGATATTAAAACTGCCATACATTTTTTTTGGCAAAAGTATTCATTTGGTGATTTGGTACTTAAAAATGATTTATTAAATGCAATAAATTCATATTTGCACGATTTTAACATTGAAAGTTTTAATCGCAGACATAATTGGCTAAATAATGTAAATCTAAGTAAAAAACGAGTAGATGGCTATGAAAACATTAATCATAAGTTATTGGCTCTTGGTGTGCATGAGCCTGACAATCAGATAATACTTGATGCCCATGACTATAATATGGACTTGAAAAAGACAGTTGATTTCATAACCTTTGACAGGTTATGTTATGAAAGTGTCTTATCCGTAAATGAGTTAATGTTTAATAATGTAAAAACCGATTCGGATTTTAGAATAGTCTTCTAAAAGAAAAGTACGGGAAGTGATATTTGGAAATATCACTTCAATACAACTAATTTTTTTATAACCTTTTATTCAGATAACGGTTAGTGTTTTAGTATCTTCCAATCTTTCGTAGTCTGTTGATATGAAGACTGCCGTTAGCTGGTAATCTTTGGCTTTCATATCGGCCGGTATAGCATATTCTACACTTGCCTGATTATTGACTACTTTGGCGTAGATTACCTTGCCGTTGGCATCTTTAATGCTTTTGCCGTTAATTTTAAATACCACCTTTCCTGTGTTTATGTTTAGGTCACTGTTTATGGTTGCCGTGAGCGTTACTGTTTCACCTGCTGTTGCAGTGACGTCGGTGGTTGTTATTGTTGTTTCCGGTGTGTTGACTGTTATTTCTGTTTTTTCGCTTGTTATTTTTTGCCATGTCAGTTGATCCCGTGTATACTGCCTGTATTGTTGAACCTTTTTTCATCCAGTCTTCAGGTACTACATAGTTTTCTATCGTTGCTGTTCCGTTTATTAGTTTAGCGTAGATTACTTTGCCGTTTGCGTCTTTTAGTGTCTTGCCCTTTACTTTGAAGGTTACTTTTCCCTTGGTTATGTTCGTGTTTATCTTGTTGGTAAAGTATATGTTTGCTGTTATTGTGGCAGTTTCTCCGGCTGTGAATGTNNTATTGTTTTCTATTGTTACAAGGCTGGTCTCATTTTCATATTCGCCTTGTCCTGTTACTCCACTACCCCACTGATTATGTATATCCGTTCCAACGTAGTATATTACATTGTTTGCAATGGTATTATTTACACCTGAGAGTACTATACCCCAGCATATTCCTAGTGCTTCATTTGGTCCTATGATAATGTTATTAAGAATCTGGTTGTTGCTGTTTGGTGTTATTCCGCTTGGTACGTCTACGTTGTATGTGGTTAGGTATACCAGATTTCCAACATTACCATCAGCTTCTATTGTTGAATTTACTAGTGTGGAGTTGTCCGCCCATCTGAATACGAAGGTACTGCTTCCACCGTTGTCTTTGGTGTAGAAGTAACTGTTTTTGACTGTTATGTTGGTTGAGTTTTCACGGATACTGGTCTGACCTACTCCCCAACCGATAGCTTTTGAGACAACAACATTGCTTATTTATCAAAGACAATATTATGAGCATTACGTACATAGAACTGGGTATTGTATGTGTAAAGTCCTGTAACATTGGAACCTGATGCACCGTTATTGTAGTTTATGCTACTAAAGTTTTCTATTCTTCCGTCATTTGTGGATGTAATGATATTTGCTGGCTTGTTTATGACTAGACTGCCTAGTCCGGGGATTCCTCTTATTGTTCCCGGAAGTCCAGTGTGTCACCTGTAGAAAAATGCTACTTAACATATCATAGAGTTTTATTATTATTAATGTAAAAATTAACATAATATAAATATATATTTATAAAAGTTTATAGATATCTATTAAATTAGTATACAATATAGCAAATATAATATTAACGTATAAATAATAATACAAATAGATATATAAATATTGAAATATAAAAATAATCTAGAAAAAGGAGTGAGAAATATGGCAAGACCTATACCACCAACACCAGACATAGAAACAGAAGAAGAATTAGAAGCATTCTTGGAATATATTAATAGACCACGTACAAAAGAAGAAAAAGAAATGTTTAAAAGAGCAAGAGAAATATATGCAAATACAAAAATGAGAAATTAAAGATTAATCCTCATTTATATCTAAGTACATGGGAATATTTAATTGATTTTTCTTTTTCTTTTTATTATATATGGTAAATTTTTTACTCTCATAAAATTTTATTACATTAATTTTATTGTATGCATCAACAGAGACAAATCTAATCCCATGACCTGACCTATTTTTTAACACATAACCAATTACCCAATCAATTATCCAAGACCCTATACCATTTCCCTTAAACTTCTTATCTACCGCTAAACGACCAATCTTAAGCGACGGATAATACTTAAGTTTTATATCCAATTTTTCATTTATTTTAACTGAATCTGCTGATAATGAAAAATAACCTAAAACATCCTCCTCTTGATATACCAAATATACTATTGCCAAATTCTCTTTACAATAGTCCAATGATTCATTAAATAAAAAATCATTCAAATCATCATCTTCAGAATCAAAGTTAATGTTATTCAATTGTTTCTCATCAAGTCTTGCTACTTCATACAAATTTTCATTTAAATTTAAGTTATTACTTTCTATTAACATAATTATTAATATATTATTTATAGTATTTATATTTATATAATGAACATTGTATATAAAAATCATAATATCTAATAAAAAATACATATAAAAATCAGATTATTGTTTATTATATTTATTTGATAATCAGTTTAATAAACGGCAATTATTAGAAAAATGATATTGAAAAAGAAAAAATATAATACAAATAACATCATAAGCAAAAAAAAAGAGTTCTTAAAAAAAGAAGGGGAAGTGGTATGGGTGCATATCACTTCGCCTATTGCTCTTTTTCTATGCACTATTTTTATTAGTTGACGTCAATAATTTCATATCTCAATTTTTATATTCACTTGATGGGAATGTGACAGATATGTTATAGTCTTTTGATTTGTATGTGTTTGGTATGGTTCTATTTTCTATTTTCAAGTCCTCTGTGATATGGTTTTTTTT
>MUZY01000262.1:882-2473 GCA_003266065.1 Methanosphaera sp. rholeuAM130 | reverse complement strand
AATACTGTTTTTAATAAAGATTTGACAACTGCATTTTATGATTTTGGGGATGTCAATGTTGTTCCCGGAAACTGTGAGGCAACTTGCGAGATAGTTGAGAATACGGTTAATGAGCTTTTGGACTTGAATATTAAACCGATAATTATCGGAGGGGAGCATTCAGCATCTATCGGGGCCATAAAGGCATTGGCTGACAAGTATGACAAATTGACCGTAATACACCTGGATGCCCACAGGGACTTGGCATTTGATTTTGTTGGAGAAAAATACTCTCATGCGACTGTAATGAGAAGGGTTCATGAGATGGGCGTTGATTTGGTTCAAATTGGAATTAGGTCCGCTTCAGCTGATGAAAGCGAATTCGTAAAGTCAACTTACAACATTCAGACATTTAGAAATAAGGATGTCCACAAGCACATGGATGCCATCGAGTATTATCTGATAAATGTTGAGGGCCCTATCTACATTTCAATAGATATGGATGTCGTTGACCCGTCCATAGCTCCAAGTGTCGGCAACCCAACTCCTGGAGGATTGTTCATTTCTGAAATTGAAGCGATCATGGAAACTTTGGCTCATAAGAACATTGTGGGATTGGATGTCGTTGAGACCGCCAGTGACCGATTAGGAGACACCACTGCTGTTGTCGCTGCCAAAATCATCTACGATTTCTTAACACTGGCAGAATAGTTTTTTTTAACCTGATTGTTGTAATATATTTTTTACATTGTTAATATTTTTAGATAAGTATAATAATAATTTTTTTAAAGAGGTAACTCGATAATTTTTTAAGGGAATTTTTATAGGTTTTAAATATATTTAATTCTTAATTTTATTTGTTTTTTTAATTAATTGAATATTTGCTTTCTATTGATTTATTCTTCTTTATTTCATGTTTGATTTTCTTTTTTTACTTTATTTCTTTTAATTTAATTGTACTTTTTTAATAGTTAAATTTATTAGTTTTTTAATTCAAATATATGAATGGTATACCAATTTTTACTATTTTCACCAGATAATTCCATTTCTGGTAAAAATAGTTATTTCTCGATGCTAAGGTTGCCTAAAAGAGGAGAATAAAAGATATCTGAATGAAAATTTAAATCACTTCAAATTTTCTAAATTGGAAACAGAATTTTTTTGATTTTTAAGAGGGAGAAAAAAATCAACAAAATGTTCCTTTAAGTTCTTTTAATCGTATAATATTGTACAATAAACCTCTCAAAAGCATTTCATTTTGATTTGCCGTTAAATCACGGCATAACAAGTTCAAAATACTATCCTTAGTCTTGTGAAATCCATTAATGCATTCGCTGTTGAAAAATCGATCTTTGTAAATTTCGTTGTATTTTCCTTCAGCAAATGCATTAGTCATATTATACATATATAAGCTCATTCTATCCTCAATTTTAGCACATTTACATTTTTCACCATATTTTTCAACAAAAGGACATCCACTACAATCTTTGCAACTGAATTTAAAACTAAACTCACGTAAATCTCCAGAGATATATGGTTGTTTGTTGTATTTTCCATTAGTTACTGTAACACTATCTAAACTTATTAATCTTTGATTTGGACAGATATATGC
>MUZY01000262.1:0-719 GCA_003266065.1 Methanosphaera sp. rholeuAM130 | reverse complement strand
AAAACTTAATTTTAATTCTTGTAAAACTTCTTCCAAGACTGAATGATCATTTGGTTTTCGTAATAGAACTCCAGTTATTAGTATCTGATGATTCGCCATGATTGATTGGAGATTTAATCCAAATTCATATCCACCTTTTTTGGTTTTCATCATTACCGCATCAGGAAAACTAACTGAAACATAATTTTTATTACTTTTTTCAATGGCCTTTTCTAATTTGTCTATATTGTTAAAAACTTTTCTACAATAAATTTTACTGTTTTTTAAAGCCAATTTAAGTACTTTTTCAGTTTCTTCATCAAGATCTTCTGACTTCAATATTCTGCTTAATTTTTCTTTAAATCTTTTTGAAGAACCTTTTTTACCATTATGAATTAATCCTAACTTTTTAATCTTTTTTACATTTTCTATTTCTTTTAAATGAATTAAATAATATTTAGATGCATTAACTAATGCATCAGTACCATCCACAAATAATTGAGCTAAATCTAACCAACCATAGTCATTTAATTTAATTAAACTGAATAAAAAAATTTTTTTCAAAATTCTTGAATCTGAATCTTTTAGCAATCTTCGATAAACATCTTCTTTTGGATTAAAACCCGAAGTAAACATGTTAATTAAAGTACTATCTTCGCAAAATGAACTTATACTTTTTAAATTTGTTATTCCAGTTTTTAATGCGAACATTAACACACCAATGACTAATGTTCTAGGAT
>MUZY01000086.1:9199-10669 GCA_003266065.1 Methanosphaera sp. rholeuAM130 | reverse complement strand
TCCTGTTGTCGGTGAAACCGTTGAAATAACAATAGATGACGGTTCAGGTGAACCTGTAGTGGTAACTGTAAAAACTGATGAAAATGGTATAGCAACTTATGATTATGAAGATACTGAAGAAGGTAAAACTGTAGATGTAACTGCTAAATTACTTGAAGATCCTGATAATGGTTATGCAGAATCAGAACCTGACAGTGACTCATTTGACATCAATAAGTTAAACGTTACTATTGTAATAGTACCGGAAGATCCTGTAACTGCTCATGTACCTACAAATGCAAATATAACAGTATCAAACATTACCGGTCCTTTATCTGCAGGTGAAGAAATAATGGTAATAGTAACACAGGATGATGTAGTACTTAATCAAACAACAGTACCGTTATTAACTAATGAGACTGGTACAGTAACAATAGGATATACCCCAATAAATACTGACCACATCATTATAACCGCAGTATACCATGAAACACCAGTATACAATGAAGCAGAAAACAGTACGATTGTCAAAGACGTAAGATCAATACAAACATTCCTGAACATTACCTCAGAAAATGTGACAATTAATCAAACCTCAAACATAAGATTAAACGTTACGGATGAACTGGGCGATAATGTAACAGGTAGGGTATTACTTATAATTGACGGAAACATTGTAGAAGTAGATGTAACAAACGGAAGCGGCGTATACGAATACACCAATACAACCATTGGTAAAAACGTAACAGTATCCGGTTATTACATAGAAAATGCAACAAACGGATACCTCAAATCAGAGTATAGCACTACCGAATTTGAAGTAGCCAAACTAAATACAACAGTAACTGCAAACGTAACAAACAACACAATCACAAACTTCACAATAGACGTAAAAGTTGATGGAAAAGATACAGAAGCAACAGTATTGGATGGAAAAGTAGAAGTATTCATTGATGACGTAAAAGTTGGAGAAGGCGAAGTAGTAGATGGAATTGCAAAAGGCATCAAATTGGACATTAATGAAGCTGGTGACTACACATTATCCATTAAATATGATGGAAATGACGTATTCAACCCTAACAATGCAACAACCAAAGATGTAGAAGCAATAAAAATCAACACGACAACCACACTTAAAGTCACAAACAATACTGCCGGAAACGTAACCGTTGAAGCAGAAGTACTTGATGTAAACGGTAACAAAGTACCTGAAGGTATCGTTAAAATAATAGCCACCGGCGAAGATGGAAAATCACAGGTAGTCGGTCAGGGTGAAGTGCATGATGGAATAGTAACAATACCTACAAACATAACCAAGGACGGTAAATATAACCTCACAGCACAATACAACGGAACAGACAAATACCTGCCAAGTAACTCAAGCAAAGAACCTGTTGAAGTAGTGGGAAGAAACGCTTCAATAGAAGCTACTGTGGTAAACGATACGTTAAACAACACAGTAATAGGAGTAAAATTAACAGATGATACAAC
>MUZY01000086.1:8768-9178 GCA_003266065.1 Methanosphaera sp. rholeuAM130 | reverse complement strand
GGACCGGAAGACTTGACTATAGTATATCCTGGAAACGATACGTACAACACAACAAATACTACGGCTAAAGTGGACGTAAAACCTCGTCCAACCAAAACAACGGCTAAAGTAACTAATAAAACCGCTGGAAACGTAACCGTTCAAGCAACAGTAACCGATAAACAAAACGGTAAACCTGTAACGCAAGGTCCTGTAGATATTGTCTCAATAGACAAGTATGGAAATGAAAAAGTTATAGGTACTGGAGTACTAAACGGTACAAATGTGATTAAAATCCCAGTTGATATTGATGAAATAGGAAACTATAACCTAACAGCAAAATTCAAAGGTAATGACAATTACACCGAAAGCCAATCCAGCATACTACCAACAGAAGTAGTGGGACGTAAATCAAATCTCACAGCAAAACC
>MUZY01000086.1:0-8749 GCA_003266065.1 Methanosphaera sp. rholeuAM130 | reverse complement strand
GGTGAACCTATTGCTGATGCACCTGTAACTGTAACATTACCTAACGGTACGACTGTTCCAGCCAGAACCGATGAAAACGGTAATGTAATAGTGCCTGTAGATTTACCTGTTGGAAAACAAAACGTAACTGTAAGCTATCCTGGAAACGAGACATACAAACCTGCCAACAAAACTGTACCAGTTAACGTGGCAAAACGTCCATCCAAGATAACAGGAAAAGTTACAAACAGAACAGCCGGAAATGTAACGATTACGGCAAATGTAACCGATAAGACAACCGGTGAAACTATTCCTGATGGTCCGGTTAACGTGACCGTTGACGGAAAAGTAGTAGGTAAAGGAACTGTTAAAGATGGAGTAGCAACAATTGTTACAAACCTCAATGAAACAGGTAAGTATAACCTAACACTTATATATGGTGGAAATGAAAACTACACCAACTCATCAACTAAGATTAATAACGTTGAAGTAGTAGGACGTAAATCTGCCATGAATGCAACCGTCCAAAACAATACAGTTGGAAATACCAGTGTAAACGTAACCCTTACAGATCCAACTACAGGTAAACCAATACCAAATGCACCTGTAACAGTTACATTACCAAACGGTACAAACGTAACGGCAAAAACGGATAAGAATGGTACTGCTGTAATACCTGTTGATGTACCAGCGGGTAATACAAAACTGAACATATCATATCCTGGTGATGACACATACAAACCTGTAAATAAAACGGTTACAATTAGTGCAGTAGACAACGTATCAATCAAGATTCAACCAATAAGTCCTGTAAAAATCAACAAGACATATCTCATAAACGCTACCGTAACAGATTCACAAGGTAACCTAGTTAAGGAAGGAAATGTACAGCTATTTGTAAACGGTACAGATATAGGTACAGTCAAATTAACTAACGGAACAATCTACAAAAAATACTCCAATACACAAAACGGAGTATATCCTGTAGAAGCAAGATACCTTGGAACTAGCAAGTATAATCCGGATACAGACAACACGACTGTAGAGATTATTAAACTTAACACCACGGTAGAATTAAGCGATATGACTGCTGTAATAGGAGACACGGTTCAATTTGTTGCAAAAGTAACTGATGAAAACAAACATCTCGTAACTGAAGGTAGTGTAGTAATAAAACTAAACGGTGTATCCATAACGGATGAAAACGGCAATGCAGTATCAGCTAAAGTAGTGAATGGACAAGCTAAGATTAACTTCACAGTTCCATTAAGCTGGAGAGGATCTAACTATACCATCACTGCCGTATACGGTGGTACAAACAGAGTCTATGAGGCAAGCCGTGGAGGACCAAATACATTAACCATGAACTACAGAACAGCAAAAATCAGCTTGTTATTAACACCAAATACAAGCAGTATGGATAAAACTGTTCAATTCATTGCTACCGTAACAGATAACTCAACAAATGCACTGTTACAAAACGGTGTTGTTATCTTCAAACTTAATGGTCAAACCATTAAAGATGCCAGCGGAAAAGCAATACAGGTTAATGTCATAAATGGTCAGGCTGTATTAAACTACACAATACCTGATGGAATGAAAGCAAGAAATTACACCATAAGTGCCGTATATTCATACAAAGACTTCTATGGTGCAAGAACCGATGCAAATCTTACAATCGAAAAGGTAGATATACACTTTAATGTGACTGAAACAGTTGCTAATAAGAAATTAACAATCAAAGGAAAACTCCTTGATCCATCTAACCACGTAACAGTAGGTACAAATACCGCTTGTGTAAAAATAAACGGTAAAACAATTACGAAAGATGACGGAAGTCAACTATTATTCGCAATTAATGATGGAATTGTTGATATAACAGTAGACGTACCGGAAATGTGGTATAATAAAACAATCAGGTCTATTGAAGTAGTAACTGGAGCAAGAGAAGCATATAATGAGTGTAGATACACTACCGAACAGAACATATTGGTTGCTTAAATAAAATTACAATTTTATTTTTCCCTTTATTTTTTTTTAAAAATATTAAATTCTAATCCCCAATTATAAAACTGCTGTTTTTACATTATAATTATCTAAATAGCTATTTTCTTAAATTTAAAAGCATTTTTTTCTGTTTTATAAATTACACAAACAATATGTCCCATTTTTCAAAGGATTTTTCTATCCAAATCTTAAAAACACATTTCACTAACATTGATGATATCCGTTAATTTCATTAAATGGAAACGACAAAGATAGATAATAGTATAAGAATAAAGATTAGTAAAAAAATAATAATCAAGTTAACAATTAAATATACAATTAGAAAGTGATATCATGGATCTTAGAGCAGGACGTTTTGATGAGCAGATGACTGATGATGCAGCCAAGTTTTCATCGTCAATAGAATTTGATAAAAGATTATTCAATGCAGACATTAAATGTAACAGGGCACATACAACAATGCTCATGGAAGAAGGCATAATTCCAGAGGAATCTGCAAAAAAAATATTGGAAGCATTAGACAAGCTTGAAGAAAAGGGAATCTCTGCATTAAATATGGATCCTTCCTTTGAAGATATTCACATGGCATTGGAGGATTACATAACAAAGGAGATAGGATCCGAAGCGGGATTCATGCACACCGCAAAAAGCAGAAACGATCAGGTATGTACCGATGTAAGAATCGCACTCAAGGAAGAGATAGAAAATACCACGCTAGCCATAAGGGACTTCATAAGGACAATAGTTAACATGGCAAAGGAAAATCTTGACACATTGTTTATTGCATACACTCACCTTCAGCATGCCCAGCCCAACACCTTCGCACATCACTTGATGGCATATGCAAATGAGCTAAGAAGGGATTGCGAAAGGTTTGAGGATACATACAAGCGTGTGGACATCTCACCACTGGGTAGTGCAGCACTTACCACAACAGGCTTTCCGATAAACAGGGATAGAACGGCACAACTGTTGGGATTCAGTAAGGTAATGGATAATTCCATCGATGGGGTAAGCAGCAGGGACTTTGCAGCCGAAACCATATTCGACTATGCAATGCTGTCGACAACTTTGGGTAAGATAGCCGATGAAATAGTCATATGGAGCAGNNGAACTTGCACGTGGAAAAAGCACCATTGCATACGGTGAATTGATGACGGTTCTTGCCATGATAAAGGGAATTCCACACAGCTATAACAGGGACTTGCAGGAGGTATCTCCGCATCTATGGAATGCCATAGACAATACCAACGAGATACTGAAAATAGTACATGGAATGCTTTCCACATTGACTGTAAACAAGCAAAGAACAGAATACCTGGCGGGAGCCAATTTTGCAACAGCCACGGAACTGGCGGATGTCATGGTTCGACATAAGAATCTTCCTTTCAGGACGGCACATAAAATCGTTGGAAGAATAGTGTCAGAGGCCATAAATGACGGATTGACCACAAATGACATTGACGATGAATACGTTAATAAGATATCCGAGATTGTCACGGGAAGTCCATTAAATCTTGGCGAAGAACTGGTAAGTCAGGCATTAAATCCACTTAAAAATGTAAAAAGCAGAACTGTTAAGGGTGGATGTGCTCCTAGTGCTGTACAGGAGTCCATTGATATAATGGAAGAGTTTTTGAATGAATAATCATTCTAAACTCCTTTTTTTAATATTATTTTTGAAAAGGTTCCCTCTTTTCAATATTTCTTGTATTGTTTAATCAGGGGTTAGCTTTGATTATTACCTAATTTTCAAATACTTTTAAATAATCAGTAGTATATATAGTAGTATTATGTCAGATAATACAAATGATTTATTAAACGTAGCTGCTATACTGGGTGGTTTATTAATATTAATCTACCCGAATCTGGTGGCTTACGTTATAGCAATATTCTTAATAGTATATGGTGTGCTTCAGATAATTAAATAGTTTTGATTAATTCAAGTGCTTCACCGGGTTCCAATATGCCTGAACGTGTTTCTCTCAATACCCTTTGTATGGAGAATTGCCTGTAGTGAGGATATTTTTCATGNNTTTTCCATTCTGAATAATGCCGGCAGATTTATTCGAATGATATCGTCTTTGAATATTATTGATCTTGAACCTGTCGACAGTAAGTCACCGTAGATTACTAGTTTTATCTCATCTTCTTTTAATTTGGCTGCTATAACGCTTTCGGTGTGTGATGAACACTTTCCACAGGGATGTATATTGCCGTTCAATGCTTCCCGTATGACCTCTTCCATATCAGTTTCCAGATATTCATGTTCTATTTCCAGTTTTTTGCATAGGTTGTTGATGTTTCTTTGGAATTTGCTTGGCAGTATTATCGTACCGGCAAATACGCTTACACATTTGACGTTAAACCCTAATGATTTTGCAAGTATTGTAGAAAAGCTGCTGTCTGCTCCACCTGATAATGCCATTAAACATTTGGCATCTTCGACTGCTTCGTTGTCCACGTTTTTGTCTATGTACTTTTCAATTATTGACTTGTTGTATATGTGTTTTTGCTTTAGCTTTAAGAGTTCAAGGATATTGTTGAAGATGTCCTTGTATTCGTCGGGTATTTTATCGTCTTTGATTAGCTTTTCCACATGTTTGGCGGATTGGCCTATCTGGTATTCCTTAAGTATCAAGTCGGTGTATGCTACGATGTGTATCTGGTCTATTTTCAATTTTTCCCTTAGTTTTCCCACTACCCATCCGCCTTTACCTATTATGATTGATTTTTCAGGTCTATCTGGAGTAATAATTGTCAGTTCATCGTCGTCGTAATGGATTTCTTTAATGTCCGGCATTACATCTTCATGACCTATCTCTTTTCTTATTTCAATTATTTCATTAATCAATTCCTCTTTCGTGTACATACAATCCCCCTTTTTTTTGTTTATAATTATTTTTCTCAGGTTCCGGTTCAAATTATTTCTAATGATGATGTTTATCCATAGCCGTCCTTTTCGTATATGGCTAGCTTATATTCCCTATTGTTGTTGGTGTATATTCTATGATATCCTTCGATGCCTGTAATGTTGCTTGTGGAGTCGATGTAGTATTTGGCATTTATCGAATTGAGCTTTTCTTCCAGACTTTCATTGTTGCTTTGAAGTACCCTTGGAATTGTGGTGTACGTGTATTTTTTAAGGTACCAGCTGAATGCCACTCCCCTGTCCGACGATATGTTTTCGTTGGTTAGATTGTCATCATAGTCCTTTAGCCATTGTGAAGCCTTTTTTTCTTCAGCCGTATGTGGATTTTCATGCGTTATTGATTGGAGGTAGTTTGCGTTAAATGCCAGCATCAGAATCAATATGATGCCCAATATCGCAATTGTGGTTTTCTTATTTTTCAGGTGTTGGCCAATGGAGTCGGCTGCCAAAATCATGAAGTAGATAATTGGTATAATTATCGTGACAATGTACCTATCAACTTTTACCGGATGATAAGAATGCAATATAATAAAAATTCCCATCCATAATATCATAAGTAAGTCTATTTTGTTTATTTTATTTGGAAGCCATTTGTATAATAATAACATCAGTCCTATAAATAATATTTCTGTTACCAAGTAAGATATATGTGAATAGCTAATTATTATAAAAATGCTAATTACACCCAATGCCAATATCTTCTCTCTGAATAATTTGTCCTCACGGTTGGCTTTGCTGTTGATATTTGCCACGAAAGTAAGTATACCCAACGTAGACAATATTAAAATCACGTATGCAAGTGGTGTAGCGGTGTTGTATACAGTCGATAATGAAGAGAAGTACAAATCATTAACGGAATATGAACTTATGAATTTGGGCAGATGCTCCAGGTAATAAAAGCTATTCAACTCGTAACCCACATTGACGCTTGAAACCTGATTGCTGTTGGATACCTCTATAAACTGCTTTATAAATGGAATGCCGCCCTGATACGAATAGTAAACGGCACCTATGACAAGGAATACCAACATAAAAAACAGGATAAAGATAGTCAAATTCCTTCCGGTTACCTGCTTTTTAACGCTATCCATATTCAAAAGTATATAGCTTATCATTACAATCAATACGAATCCGCCGGTGAATCTTGTGAAAAAGGATAATAAGAATAATCCGAATGCAAGATAATAATATTTGGAATCCTCCTCAACTGCCTTGATTGTAAAAAGCAAGGCCCAAACGGCAAATGCCAATGAAGGCAAATCATTGGATCCGCTGACGGCCCACGTAACTACGAGGGACGTCATTGAAAATAACAGGCTGGCAATAAATGAATATTTCCTTGGGAATCTGTAATTAAACAACAGATAAATCCCAATCATCAGAAATACAAATAATGCTCCGCTAACACAAAACAACGATAGCTCGCTGATAAATCCCATTTGAAATAAAATAGAGGTAATCAGTGAAAGAACTGGCGGAACACTCAATTGGCTGCCGATATTGATATGTGCAAATAGCATTGCATTGTTCAGGTATACGAAGATATCCCAGTAGTCGATTCCAATGATGTTTTGACAGTAAACCAAAATTCCTGTATATACGCATGAAACGATAACCAGCAGATAGAGCAGTTTGTCCTCCTTAAGGGTATAGTTTTCCATTTACATCACCGTAATTAGCTTTAACGCTCTCCAAATAGCTGTCAATGTAATTAATATACTCGTCTGATTCGACGGTAGCATTCTTGTTGTTTAAAATGTAATTGTTTTCATAAATCACGACGTCACCCCTTTCGTATATCTTGGATAGTCCAGGATAATCAGCCTTGATAGGATTATTTGTATCGATATAGTACGTAGCTGCATGATGGGTTTCGTTCTGACTCAGTATTTCCTTTGAAAAAAGCCAGTAATGCGATTGGTTTTTGACGTTCAAGACTCCTCTCTGGGCATAAATGTTCAAGTACCAGGTTATTGAAGGCCAATTATCGGATACGATCATCGTCTGATTGGTAATGTTGCAGTCATAGAGTACAAGCCAATCGCATGCCTCTTCAATATCCTTGTAATGATTGTCCTCCGGAATGTTGCAACAGAATATCAGGGAGCTGACGATTAAAAACGCTATCAATGCTGCGGATATGACACTTGAAATCTTAATGTGGTGTTGTCTTAATGATACTTCCTTAAATCTTCCATCAACCTCATCGTATATCCATGATAATCCGCATGTTATGAAGTACGCTATGAATGGAAGGACTGTGATGAAATATCTGTCGTTTTTCGTGGATAATATTGACTGGAATACGAGGTATACCACAAATAATGAAATCATTAAAAATTCATAGTCCAACTTTTCAATATCATAATCCTCCACCAGATAATACACTCCGCCAAGAACAATTAAAAATGTTAATACTGTAATGATATATGAGATATCAATACTCAATACGCATGATATTCCGACAACGATTAGAAATATCAGAAGAGCAAGGTTCCTTCTTTTTTTGAAGTCTTCCCTATTTTTGTAGATTGCCTTGGCTATCTTATAGAATACTGCGACGAATCCTATGACCATTAATATAATCAGTATGTATGAAAATATTGACGCGTCGTTTATTGATGGATTGACCAGTGAATTGAAATCACCCGTATTGACATAACTTGACAGGTATTGGGGAATGTTTCTGATAAAATACATGTTGTCCGGCACGTAACCCGAATCAAGCACGGGCGTATTCTGCACGGTTCCAGAAAACTGTCCTAAAAACGGAAATGGGGTGTTCAATGCCTTGTTGAACTCAAATAAAAACCATGAAATGCTGATTACTCCCAGTATTCCCCCGATGATTATGTGGAATATTTCCTTGATTTTCACCCTATTTATTATCAGATAGAACAATATGCTGAAAATCATCACTCCGGCGGTATATCTTGATAGAAACGCATATGCTGCGATGGGAAAAGCCAATAGATAGAATTTGTTTGAATATTTATTGGCAATCAATATCAGATATATCGTAAGTATCGTACCTGAAACGCCGATAATGTCATTTCCGCCGATGGCAACCCATGAGTATAAAAGAGTGAAGGTCGCATAGATCATGCTTCCCAAAAGGCTGGTGTTAGGGCTGAATTTATATCTAAAAAGCAGGTATAATGCTATCGTGCCCAAGATATAAAAGAAGACGTCCACGTTAAATATTGCCTCGGGATATGTGTGGCCGGTTATCAGGAAAATCTTTGCAAGTATCAGTGGAAGAACCGGTGATATGCTTGGAACGTCACCCCATCCCATCTTGGCATATAAACGACCATTATCAAGATATAGATACGTATCCCAATTGGCAATGCCGATCTTATACTGTATCAACAACTTAGGAATGCTTATGACAAGCAGTAAAGCTACCAATATGAATATATAATAAATATCCTGACGATTGTCATCAATAAATCCTTTAATTTCATTTATCATAGATTTGATTTCCCCCATTTTTTGTTAAATTCTGTTAAACTATTTGTCAAATCTTTGAATTATAGTTTTCATTTTTTAGGTTATTGCATGGCGGAAATCTGAATTTCATTCCAAGAATATATTTTTTAATGTGTGGGTTCCAACTGATTGTTATTGTTCGCTTGTTGGAATCGTTTCAAGTTAAAACGATAATCATTCCCTATTTTATTGTCAAGTGTAACATGTTTATTTTTATCGATACGATAATATTTTAACTTAAGGGGGTCAAAAATAAACTATTTATAGT
The DNA here is from genome assembly GCA_003266065.1 of Methanosphaera sp. rholeuAM130. Taxonomy (GTDB): domain Archaea; phylum Methanobacteriota; class Methanobacteria; order Methanobacteriales; family Methanobacteriaceae; genus Methanosphaera. The sequence goes on along the minus strand of MUZY01000086.1, from coordinate 71 downwards.
TTTTCAGGTTTTGGAGGGAAAATGACGGGCATTTGCTTTTTTTTTAATATTAGAGTACTTGACATAATTAT
>MUZY01000210.1 GCA_003266065.1 Methanosphaera sp. rholeuAM130 | reverse complement strand
CATACCAATACACAGGAGCAATAGAAACATACACAATAACAAACAAAATCACAACAACCGATGATATAGAAGAAGCACTAAACACAAACTATACCCCTAGCATACAGAACACCTACCTTGCATCATTATTCGTAACATACTTCTTCGACTCAATAGCAAATGAATACAAGAACTATTATAATGTCACATACAATCGTACCAGCACCATAACAACAGCATGCTACGTGAATGCTTCAAAGATAATCATTCACTCATTCAATCCGGAAATGGGAATGCAAATACAAGGAGACTCAACAAACAAATGGCTATACAAGTTTACAACTACATCCATGCTAAATGTGATAGAAGCAGATGTAATAAATATACTAAGAAACAAAACAGGACCAGACAAAACCAAATCAACTCTAGAAATCATATTTGCTAACCTTGCTGAAAATAAAGATAATTTAATAACAGGACACAGGGGAAATAATTATTTTATTATAGATTCATTAAATAATGTTTTCATATCTGTTGATTTGTCAACCGGTCTTGTTAGTGATGGTTCATTAATAGATGATGATTTGTTCCATGCCAGTAATAGAGAATGTGAAGCATGCTTATTCCTAAAAGAAATAAATGAAAACAATGCCAATTGGACTAATAATGTTTATGGAACATCACTAAGTGGTGGTTTATTATTAGATGAATTACATACACCTGAAATAACAAGATATAGATACATGTGTTTATATCAAATGACTGATATGTTTTTAAATAGAATTGACAAATATAATCTTCGACAATTTATAGGTCCCGGAGTTATAGTATCAATTTTAGTTAAACAAGGTTATAATATGGAGTATTTAGCTCAAATTATAAATTATATTGATGAACCATGTGAAATAATAATAAGTAGTGGAATGACATTTGCTGAATCAACAGTTGTAACATTTATAGAAGCTTGTATTATAGGACGAATATGTCATTGGCATACCTTGGAAGATCAGGACAAGTATAGTCCAGAGAATATGAAAGTTGATGAAATTGAAAAATATGATTATTGGGATGGTTATGCATCCATTTCAATGAATTATTACGATTATTCCTCAGTTGAATTAGTTAAACATGATTTTAGGATGGAAAATGAAAGAATCATGAGAATTAAATTGACTACTTGGGGTAAATTAGATAAATCAGATATTGTTATCGTGGACAATACAGGTATGCATAATCCAACTCCCGATGAAGTAGAGTATATTAAAGATTATGATAATGTATGGGATTTTTTATGAGGATTGCCTATAAGAAATCCGGCTTAATTTATTTTTTTTAAATAATATTGTTTGATGAGTTGAATAAATATTTAATAAAGTTTTCTATTTGGTGTTATTATGAATTTAAAATTAAAAATCAAAATGAAACTCTTAATTTGAAATTTAATGATTTATTACTAGTCTTGTTGGCTTGTATTCCCCTAGATATTTGTGCTTCATTTTTTGGATATACTGGGTTTAATCAACATTTACTCCCTTGTATTTTTAATCTGTTACTGTTTTATAGTTATTATGTATTAAACAGGATATATTGTAAGAAAATTGTTAGTTTTCTAAATAGATTTTTTGGAGGTGATACTAACTATCATGATTATCTAATTATGGAATTATTTAATGAAAAATTAATCTTCTTAATTTTCTTTTCATTTATGTTAACTGATATAATTATGACAGTAGTAAATGAATATTTTGTTTTTAGTAATATTAGGATAATTTTAGTTATTATCCCATTTATATTCATTGGAAAATACAGAGAGGGTTTGTTATTTACTTGCATAATGGTGTGTATGACATATATTTCCGTTTTATTGGAGGGCATTTCATTGATAATTGTATTGGCAATAAAATTCTATTTGTCTTCATTTGCTACATTCCAAATATTTTACGGATTAATAATTAAATACAATAGTGAATTTTCAAAAATTATACCAATCATATCTTACTATGACTAGAAAATCTTAGAATAACAAGTATCATCAAAAATAATACTTTAATCCACAATGATGGATAATAATCATGATTAAATTAAAAATTAATGAGGGTGTTTTGAGGAAAAATATATTGATTTAAATTACGTATTATAATGTTTTAATGGATTAAAACTTGAAATGATATGATTATTCAAGACTTCAAAATACTCTCGAATATCTATTAAAATTTCAGATACAATTAAATCAGAAGATAATAAAGAAGCACAAAGACAATTAACATATTTAAAAACAAGACAAACATTCTACCGTAAATATATCTACGATGACCAAAAAATAGATAACAACTTTGAAAAACTGCCAGTGTCATATGAAAAAGAAATGGCAAACCCAACACCACCGTAGAATTATACTACAAAACAACCATAACCTGATTCTTAAAAATAAGATACGAAACCCCTAAAAGACTAAAAGTAATATTAAAAAAACACAAAAAAGCTAGGATACAAAGAGAAATAGTGAAGAAAAACATGGTATGGACTAAATTTTTCAACAATCCACCAAACATTAGATTGAAGTAAAAAAAACAATTAAGCCCCTAACAATAACTATTAGATTCCGATTATTTATCCTAAAATGAATACCTCAACCTCTACAGGTTGAGGATGGAAAGAAACTTCAGCAAAAAAGTAC
>MUZY01000243.1 GCA_003266065.1 Methanosphaera sp. rholeuAM130 | reverse complement strand
AATAGTTTATCCATAGCTTATCATAGGGTCTCCGGTCTACGTCAAAACCCAGTACGGTCTTTGTAAAAGTTCCAGTCGTACTTCCTTCGGCATGTTTGATAACGCTTTTATTAATCAGTTTAATCTTTCCCACACTTCGAAGCCTTATGCAGTACTCCAAGTCATCGGAGTGTATGAAGAATTCCCTCTTGGGATATCCAATCTTTTCAATAGCATCCCTTTTGACAAGCAGCCCTACAAATGAGACCATGTCAATATCCTTTACATCCACCAATGTATCCTCATGGCTGATGGGTATTTGAATGGGCAATCCATGATTGAAGTTAAAGTAGCCCCTATGATGATAAAGTATGTTATCATCCAGGTCAACTTTTAGACTTGCCAGTGCAACAGTATCTTCCAAATCATAATATGGTGATAATTGCCTTAAACAGTCCTTCGTTGGAAATGCGTCGTCGTCCATTATCCAGACCCAGTCATATTCGTCAAGGTAGGCATCCTTGACTCCTTCATAGAATCCTCCGGCTCCACCAATATTCTCGGATAATTTTATGTATTTTATGTTTATGTTTTCATATTGGTTTTCACAACTCCATTTGGAGTCGCAGCCTACTGGAGGAAGTGCTGCGATAAATCCATAATCACTCAACAATTCAGGAGTATTGTCTGTTGAGTCATTATCGACGATGTATATAGCATCCACTTTAAGACTTTGATTTATGAGACTGTCTATACATTTGACGAGCAATTCTTTACGGTTATATGTTACTACTACTGCACATACAGAGTTATTCATCATCATTTACCTTGTTTAATTTTTTATGCCAATTCCAGGCGGTTTCAACAATATCATCTATATTATCATATTTTGGAGTCCAACCCAAGAGGTCATGAGCCTTCTTGGCACTGCCTATCAGTACTGCCGGATCGCCTTCACGTCGTGGAGTTTCACTTACCTTAAATTCCCTGCCGGTTACTCTCTTAACAGAATCAATCACTTCCCTTACGGAAAATCCCTTACCGTTTCCGAGATTGAATTCGTTACTGGTATTGTTTGTATTTAAGTACTCCAGTGCCTTTATATGTGCATCTGCCAAGTCATTTACATGGATGTAATCGCGTATACATGTTCCGTCAGGTGTGTCGTAATCAGTTCCATATATCTTTATATCATCTCGTTTTGATATTGCCGCATCCAGTATCAAGGGTATCAAGTGTGACTCCGGTGAGTGATCTTCACCTATCAATCCTGATTCGTCGGCACCTGATGCGTTGAAGTATCTGAGAATTATTGACTTTAATCCGTATGCAATGTCATAATCCTTAAGTATTCGCTCCACCATCAATTTTGTCCATCCGTATGGATTTATCGGATTTTGAGGATGATTTTCGGTTAACGGTATTTTTTGAGGTACACCGTAGGTTGCACATGTGGATGAGAATATGAATTTCTTAACGTCATACTTTATCATGACATTCAATAGGTTCAACGTGTTTACAACGTTGTTTTGGTAATATTTCATCGGATTTTGAACCGATTCACCCACTTCGATAAATGAGGAAAAATGCATTACCGCCTGAATGTCATACTCTTTGAATATTTCTTCAATAGCATCAATATCCTTTATATCACATTCGCATAACTTTCCCCATTGAACCGCCTCTTTATGTCCATGACTCAAGTTATCCAGTATGACCGTCTCATAACCCGATTCATTTAGTAATTTGTTTACATGAGCACCTATATAACCTGCTCCACCTACGATAAGTATCAATGTTAAAACTCCTATATTCTGATTTATTAAAAAAATGATATCTATATGAATATATTTATGTAAGTGAAGTTAATTATATGTTTTCATTATGAATCATGGAAATATGGGGGGAAGTACAAATAAAACTTTAAAAAATTTAAAAAAAGGGTATTTGAATATCATATGGTGTAATACTCGCCATCACTTTTAGCGACTTTATTTAAAAGTTTTTTATTCTCAAGCGATACGATTATGTTATATGTTCGTTTTGGTGTTAATTCCAATTGTCCATATAATAAAGCACCTTCAAGGACATATCTTGGTGCATATCCTTCATATTTGGTTATAACGTCCTGTATGATTTCATATGCATCTTCTTCAGTTTTGTTTAGCATATACCTTTTCAATGCAGATTTGTTTTCAACTACCTTGACTTCCATATTTAAGTCATCATAGTATACCAATTTCTTATCAGGATCCAATTTAATGAAATCTTTCTTCTGCAATAATTCCAACGAATCGACTAATCTGACTTCGGATATGCCCAATATGTCTTTAATCACATCATATGATATGTTATCAGGATATTTTTCTTTATTGTTTTTCAGTAGCATTAAAACTTTATTTTCACTTTTTGTAATAATCTGCATATTAACACCATAACTATTCTCTAGTAATAGTTATCTTTTTTATAAATTATATATTAATTGATGAATGATATTTTCATAT
>MUZY01000031.1 GCA_003266065.1 Methanosphaera sp. rholeuAM130 | reverse complement strand
TCCCGCGGCATCATATTGTTATTTACCGTTACCAATATGGAATCAGGACTAACTTTTGATAATACGTATGCAATCAGAGTACTGTCAGAACCTGCACTAAAACCTAAAATTGATTTTTTATCTTTTAAATAGTCTTCTAATCTTTTAATTTTTTCTTCAATCGGCAAGTTATCATTTTCCTTAATTGTTCTTAAAAAATCCATGTAGTCCATTGATTAATATTATATGCATTATCTATATATAGTTTAAGAAATATTCTCTCTCAATCAGTTATAGTAATTTTAAGGAATAAATTTATTTATTGTTACATTGACAGTATTGCAAATCATTATCATTATTAATTTTAGTGGAATTATTATTAAAGTATCTTTCCAATAAAAAATACTATGATATTTAATTTGGTTATTAAGACATAATATATCGATTGATTATGTTTTACTCATTTATAATTATTTATTTAAATGGATTGGGATTAATCCATTGAAAACATCCCTATTAACTAAAAATAATAAAATTTAGTCACACCTAAAAAGAAAGATATTTATATAATATGAAAACTAGATAATTAAATAAGAATAAAAGTATACTTTTAATATTGCGCAATAACTCGTAAATATTAAAAAAAAATTAAATAGGTGATTTATTATGGCAAACCCATACAAAATAGGAGATAATTGTGTAGCATGTGGATTATGTAAAGAAGCATGTCCAACAAACTGTATAGCAGAAGGAAACCCTCACGTAATCGATGAAGCAACCTGTGTAGGATGCGGATTATGTGCTGAAGCATGTCCTGTAGACGCTATCTCACAAACATAAGCACAAAGTTAAAATAACTAACTTTAACCTAACCTCCTTTTCAAAGACTGATTTTCAATAGAGACTTCCTTTATCAATTTCTAAATTATATTATCCGATATTCATTATTCCCGAATAGGTTCTAATCTAATCTTTTTCTTAATCTAAGCAATTGTCTTAAATTATCATCATCCATTTCAGTGATGAATTTTGCGCCACTGCCTATGGTAATGTCGGCCAACTGCTGTTTATCCTCCAGCATATCATTAATGCGTTCTTCAAATGTGCCTGTTGTGATAAATCTGTAGACCATTACATTGGCATCTTGACCTATACGATATGCCCTATCGGTGGCCTGATTTTCGACTGCAGGGTTCCACCACAGGTCATAATGAATTACATTGCATGCGGCAGTCAAGTTTAAGCCAGTACCCCCTGCCTTTAAGGATAAAACGAATATCCGACTGTTGTCGTCAGACTGGAATTTTCTAACCAACTTGTCTCGTTTGTATCGTGATAATGAACCATGCAGGAATAATACGTCTTCGTCAAACTTATCTTCCAAGACCCTCTTGATTATTTTACCCATCTGAACGTATTGGGTAAAAATCAATACCTTCTCATTATTGTCCAATATGGATTCCAGAGTATCAAGCAGCAATTGCATTTTACCGGAGTCGTTTACATTAATCTTTCGTGATTTGGTAAGCTGTGCAGGATGGTTACATATTTGTTTCAGGGAATTGATTAATTCAAAAATCTTACCCCTTCTATTGATGCTGTCGAGTTTTTCTATATTTTCCATATATGCATTTAACGTTTCTTCATATAAAACAGCCTGTTTGGCTGATAGATTGCAGTATAAATCATTGGTTATCTTATCAGGCAGTTCCTTGATTATATCATTATCAGTCTTTAACCTTCTAAGTACAAAGGGCTGCGTAATGGTTTTAAGATTATTCAGTGAATGAATATCCTCATTATTTTCAATGGCATTTACGTATGATTTTCTGAAATCATTTAACTTGCCAAGATAACCATAGTTTACAAAGTCAAATATGCTCCAGTATTCGGATAAATTATTTTCAATAGGAGTACCTGTTAATGCAATTTTGTTTTTAGAATTTAATGACTTGACGGCTTTTGTCTGTTTTGTTAATGGATTTTTAATGTTCTGTGCCTCATCTATTACAATCAAATCCCATTCTATGTCATTCAATAATTCAAAATCCTGTCGTATAATCCCATATGATGTAATTAGAATATCATACTTTTTATTCTCAATACTTCTATCGCTACCGTGATAGATGTGTGAATTTAGATTAGGCGTGAACTTCTCTATTTCAATCTGCCAATTTATAAGCAAACCCGTAGGTGCAATGACCAGTACTTTAGCGTCATTTAGGACATCTTCTTCCTTCAGGTATTCTATCAATGTTAGTACTTGTAATGTTTTTCCAAGACCCATATCGTCTGCAAGAACTGAACCGAATCCCATTATATAATTCTGTTTAAGCCAGTGATAACCAGTAATTTGATAATCCCTTAATGTGGCATTTATATACTTGGGTAATTTATCGTCCTGTATTATATTGTTATTGAAGAATTTCTCCTTAAATTCCTTATCAATATTTACCGGTATGTCATCTAATTGACCGGTAGCCATTGACTTGATTAGATCATAATTGTCAAGTTTCTTGGGTAAACTCTTCATCTGTTTCAATATGTTTACAACATCATTATAATCCATTATAACATAATCATCAGCCAATTTGACCATTTGTTTATTTTCTTCAGCAAGTTTCTTGAATTCCTGTAATGATAGATTTTTATCTCCTATGGCAACTTTCCAGTCAAAGTCCAGTATATTCTGTAATGACAAATATCCATTATCGTTACTGTTTTCGTTGATATTCAATATCACTTTAGGATGCCACAGGCGTCTAAGATTCTTAGGCAGTATAATTTTTACTCCCATGTTTTCAAGTACGGGCATGCTTTTATTGAAGAATTCACTGAATTCTTTTGTTGTTAGGAGTATATCATCTTTATTGTTTGTTATTTTATTACCATATGGAATTATTTTATTTATTATTTCAAGGTCGTTTTCAAGTTGATTTTTTAATTTGTTATCGTCGGATTTTTCCAATAATTCATTAACTTCTACTTTCTTTTCATCATCAAAGCTTATCTTAATATCTAATTTAAAGTCCTCTTTTTCTTGTGTTATTGTTATGAATATGTCATAATTGAATCCCTTATCATTTTTAAATGCAATTAGGTTATCTATAGAATCAATATTTTGTATCACATCAGTTTTCCTGCTTTCGCCTAAAAACAATGCATATAACGGATTGGATAATAATTCTTTCTTTTCTTTTTTATCCAGTGTGTCGAGGTATGCTTTGATAATTCCATCGATTATTATGCTTATAAAGGTTATAACCTGATTTTTAGAATTTATTTTTTGACGATTGTATGTAACGAGAAACTCGGGAGATGACATTGCCAATTGATCTATCAGATTTGATATAATGGGATTGTACAATGCAGGAATCCATCGTATATGGTATTTATCATTGGATTTAAATAATTCGGGGATTATAGCATGTTTTTTAATCAACTCTAGTGTAAATAAGTATAGTTCATCCAATAGATTAAATAGTTTACTTAATGGTTTATCTTCCGATTTGTTATATTCCACCAGAAATCCGAAGAGCAGTTTTGATGATTTGTATTTTTTGAAATTGCTTTTTGCTCCGACATCTATTGTTGAAATGCTGTAATTACTGTTTATATTAATGGAAAAGTTTGTCCATTTGTCCACATGGCCCCATTTATAGTTGAAGAATATGGAGGTATGATTTTGATTATTATTTTGATTTGGAGTGTAAATAAAGTCGTTATAATATCTCGTAATCAGGATATGCTTCCTAACATCCTGGTTTATATAGTAATCGAGTTTTTTAAATAGGTCTTCCAGGAAATTTTTCAAGTCTTCATCAATGAAGTCCTGATTGGTTAGCATACTTAGTGACTGTAGATATAAGTCAGGTATGCTCTCGAGAAAGACATGATTGGAATTTTCATTGACTATTATGTTATTATTGTAAAATATGTCGTTAATATCTTTGATTGCAACTAAATTATCATCGTTTGCATCATCTTTTTCTTCCTTTTCCTCTTGTTTATCCTTGATTTTATTATCACTTGCATTTTCTATCATATTGTTATTTGCTGCTTTTTGTTTGGTTACGTTGTATGATGAGGATGACAATGGATATCCTTTAAGTTCAAACAATAAAAACGGATGATTCTCTAATTCAAAGGTAATCGCATATAACAGTGATATAATATGAATACACATAACTTTATTCTTTTTGCAGTCACAGTTTAAGTCTATGTTAATAAGAGAAGAGGGGAATAAATTAATATTATTCTTATATAATTCATTATGAAATGATTCTGTAAAAATATTCTTTTCTATATCATTTATATATTTATCCTGGTATTGTATGGTGTTTATAATACTTTTTTCATTGGCAGTAAACTTTTTAAATGAAATTTCAGTATTAAAAGTGCTATCTGCATCATGCATTATCTTAGCGGTAAAATGATTATCTTTAACTTCCATGTCATTTACTTCATGAGTATTGTAGTAATCAATGGATTCATGTAATCGTTTAGATGGAATGAAGTTTTTTAAACAGTTTAACCAATATTTTTGATGCCAGGACAAAATTTTATTCATATTATTCTATATGTGTAATCTAATTAATATTATTAATATAATAGAATATTTCATTCATTTAAATATTAAAATAATTATTGCTTATAGCTTATGGATATACAAAAGATTAGAGAGATAATAATAACTATAAATATAAATAATAATATAAACATATCTTTATTTTTAAGGAAGGAGTCGTTATTATCATATCAAAGAAAGAAGAATTCATCTACGGATTAAAGCAGGCAATCCCCATAACCATGGGTTATATTCCAATGGGTATTGGATATGCTGCACTTGCAATTAAGGCAGGTCTTAGTCCAATCCAAACAGTATCCTTTTCTGTTTTGGTTTATGCCGGAGCCGGTGAAATAATTGCGGTTACAATGCTTGCCAGCAATGCTACCATAATAGCCATTATTCTCACTAATTTCGTGGTAAATTTAAGATATATGGTAATGAATACGTGCGTTTACAATAAGGCAACCAAGACATCTCTATTGTTAAATGTTTTATCGGCACATCTTGTAACTGATGAGTCATTCGCATTATTTTCCCTAATGGAAGAATCATCAATATGGTTTTATATTGGACTGGCATTAATATCCTGGTTATCATGGATTTTCGGTGCAATAATCGGTGTATTGGTATTGGATCTACTTCCTATTGTAGTTACAAACAGTTTCAACATATCTTTATATGCATTATTCGTTGCAATACTGGTTCCATCGATAAAGGAAAATAAGAAGATAGGATTGCTGGTAGCAATAACAGCCATTATAAATGTAGTATTACAGTTTGTTATAGGTAATTGGTCACTTATTGTATCAACGCTAGTTGGTGCTTTAATAGGTATGGAAATTATTGATGATGACTATCTCTTGAATGATAACGATGGGGTGGAATGTTGATTGATCAAATTTATATAATGATACTTGGTTGTGCCGTAGTTACATTCATTCCACGGCTTTTGCCGGCAGTCCTGATGGGTAAAATCAAGTTCAACAGGAAAGTTGAAAAGTTCCTGGATTTAATTCCATATACCGCGTTGGCGGCATTAATTGTCCCGGGAGTATTAACAGTTGATAACCAATTATGGTATATCGGATTGATTGGTGCAGTTGTAGCGGCTGTTCTTTCTTGGAAAAAAGTACCTTTAGGGGCTATTGTTATTTTAACAGTTATTGTATTGATTAGTGTATATTCTGTGGTTCCACTATTATAATTACTTTGAATACTTTCTTTCTCTTTTTTTAAGATTATTAAAACGAAATCAGTAATCTTTAAATATTTATATATACAAATGTAATTATGACTCATTTGAGTAAAATTATATGGAGAAATGAATAAATGGATATAACAGATATTATTTCAGATTCAATCACATATCCAATGGAAAATATAAAATCATTAATGATATACCTTTTATTGGGACTTATTTTAGGTATAGTTGTAGGCATAACTGGTGTCGGAACAGTTTTCAGTGCAGAAAAAGGTTCCTTTATATCATTTTTCATAGCCTTAATAGGTGTTATCATTGCAATCTTAATTTCATTTTTAATTCAAGGATATGGACTGGATATAGTAAAATTAGGAATTAAACGAAGTAACGCATCACCGGAAGTAGATTTTCAAAGACAGGTAATTAATGGTGTTAAATCATTTGTAGTATCAATTGTTTACTTTATTGTACCGTTAATTGTAATGCTTATATTATCACTCATATTCAGGGATTGGATATTATATATTGTAGGATTCATATTGGCGGTAATATTCTACCTGGCATTAGCAATGGGTCAATGCAGACTAGCTAAAACAGAGGATTTGTCCTATGCAATCGATATAAAATCTGCAATTGATGATTTATTCAATATAGGAATATTAAAAGTAATATTAACCCTTGTTTCAGTCTTTGTTGTTATAGTAGTTATAACGACGATATTAAATCTAATACTCAATGCATTGTTCAATAGCACTATCGCTTCTGCAATAATTGGAATATTTGAGGTTTATTTAAGTTTCTTTAGCTATAGGGCTATGGGATTGCTGTATTCTGAAAATTAACTTTCCACTTTTTTTTTATTTTAAATTTTATTTTTTTAGTTATCCGTATAATTATTTTATGACTCTGATAGACAATTTCGCTTAATTTATCAAATAACTCATTTTTGACTTGCTGCTTTAAATGGATATCATTATAATTAATGCTAGTAAGCTGTAATTTATCATTAACTTTAATAATTAACATGAACAAATGTATTATAAAAAATGTGATAACATGAAATATGATGATGGAAAAGACAGATGTTTCTGGTGCAACCCTGAAAATGAATTGTATATGAAGTACCATGACGAAGAATGGGGAGTATTGAACTTAGATGATGAATATTTATTTGAAATGCTTGTATTGGAATCATTTCAAGCGGGTTTATCCTGGGAGACCATACTTAATAAACGGGAAAACTTCAAAAAAGCGTTTGATAACTTCAATTTAGATAAAGTAATTGGATATGACGATGAAAAAATCGATGAATTGATGCATGATAAGGGGATTATAAGACATAAACTGAAGATTACTTCGGCGATAAATAACGCAAAAGTTTTTAAAGATATACAAACAGAATATGGAAGCTTTAATGAATACCTCAAGACATATACAGGTGAAGAAATAATATATGAAAACGATAAAACTACATCCCCACTGTCAGAGGAAATCTCGAAGGATCTTAAAAGGAAAGGTATGAAATTTGTCGGTTCCACTATAATATATTCATATTTGCAGGCAATAGGGATAATCAATTCACATATGGATAACTGTTTTCTATACAAAAAAGGAGAATAATAATGAGTTATAATGAAAGAATAAAGAATAATATAATTATTAAGGGAAACTCCTACGGTGAGGATATGGATAAAATTGATGACCGACAGATACATGAAGTAATTCTACACCGTGGATGTACAAGCAGGTTTAGAGAAAATGAATTAATCGAATCGGTAAGTGAAGCCTTGGATAAGATTGATGTGAATTTTTCCATCTTAACCGATGAATCCTGCTGTGGAATAATGCTCTTCCTATTGGGTATGGATGAATTTGGTAAAGAAGTAGTTGAAGACAATGTAAAGAAATTCAATAGGCACGGCGTTAAAAAAATCATAACCATATGTCCGGGATGCTATGAATCCTTCAGGGATTATTATTCGACACATCCTGACTTCAATATTGAAGTCATATTTGCCATGGATTTATTTAATGATGTGGAAGTAGATGGAAGTGGTTATATAATACATGATCCATGCCATGCACTCGAACGTAGCAGTCAAGTACGAAGCATAATAAAAAATGTTCCGGAAGAAAGGGCAAATTCCTGTTGTGGATTCGGAGTAGGGGTAAATACCGGTGATAAAAAGCTTGCCAGAGAAATGTCACTTAAGACATTAAGTGGAGATAAGGTAGTGACTTATTGTCCATCATGTTATCATACGTTAAACAGGGTTAATTGCGAAAAAACGGTAGATTTTTTCACATTACTTAATAAACAGTTATAATTAAAAAATAGATGAATATAGTTATTATATAACAGCTATATTCATTAAGAAGATTATATTGTCTTATTTTTACTTTTTTCTAGGTTTTGATTGCATATTTCAATTATTTTCTCCACATCAAATGTTTTTGCATTTACATTTATGCCATTTTCCTTTAACAACTTAACAAATTCCGAGTAGCTGATATTGGTAATATTACCGTCATTTAATAGCTTCAACCATAATTCGTATAAATATGGATTATACTCTTTAATGATGCTATTTTTTTGAGTACTTTTAACTATATGATTGGAATTGGCCTTTTTAGTTGATATTTTTATTTTTACGGGTTTTTTACCTGAATTTTGCTTATTGTTATCTTTGGTAGTTGTATTTTTATTTGATTTGGAATTATTTGTAGAGTTAACTATTTTCACTTCAGAAGCTTTTGTTGCATCAACAGTATTTGGATAAACAGGTGAAACTGTTTCTTGATTATTAAATGCAATGCTTTTTGGAACGTTGGTATAGGTAGCTATTTCAACAGGACGAATTTTGGTATAATTATTTGACAAGTTAAAATATCCATTATTTGGATTAGTTAAATTATAATCATAGCCAATTGCATCATATACAGCTTCTACATCTCCATAATCATAGTCTTCTGAATCATCGGAATCATCTTCGTTATCATAGTCTTCGTAATCATCTTCTGAATCATCGTAGTCGTCTTCATAGTCATAATCGTCATAGTCATCGTAATCGTCATAGTCTTCCATGTCATCATCAGAATCATCTAAATCCTCATAGTCTTCTTCATCGTTGTAAT
>MUZY01000022.1 GCA_003266065.1 Methanosphaera sp. rholeuAM130 | reverse complement strand
TAACATATAGACGTACTTTTATAACTTCGTCTAATCTGCCTGCAAATACAGTACATCCTTTATTCATCCTATCGCACTGCCAACTTTTACGATGCTTATAAGAGTTCATTTAACATTAGCCAATTATTGATCTTTCTTTCGCTTTTACTCTAGGGATGCTAGGAATAAGATTAGGCTTTACCTATCATGCAACCCACCATACAGTTACCAGTAACACAGTTTTCAAGGGAGAATAACCCATACAACAAGGTTAAATGTAACCCAAAAGGATTACAATACTAAAACACATAACACACTGTTTTAGGTGAGAACAAAATTAAAGACAATTGCTCGTCGCACTATAAAAAAGTTGAGGGGAGGGTGAATGTTTTATTTTAAAAAGGGATTTCCATCTGAAAAATCTTCCAACGTGATGATATTTACAGAATTAATCAAGTAATCAAACTTATCTTTAGAAGTATTTTCTCGCCATATTTCAATATTATCAGTTAATTTTCGTTTTAATTGGTAAAATATTAGAAATACATTAGCATTTAAATTATTTATAGAACCGAATATCTGATTTAATTGACCTCTCTTTAATGATTCGAATGAAAACTTACACTCATATAACTCTAAAATGTCATCTATTTCAACAATTATATCCCATGAATGACTTCGATAGTCATCCAGCTTAACATATGACTCTCTATGTATATTGGAATTGTCATGAATATTTTTCAATAACTTGAATGTTAACAATTCAAGAAAAGCTCCTCTTACTTCTCCGAGATTATATTTTTCATAAACATTCCACTGTAAAAATAATCCATATACTTCAAAAAGACAAGAGATTGATTCATTATACATTAAGTTAAATGATGATAACATCTCTTCATAGTCAAGAGCATTATAAGAATAAAACATGTATCTTATAAAGATATTCAATCCTGATATGTTATAATTCGCAATAGATAAATCAACCAATCTGTTCAAGTAGACATCATCATAAAACTTTCTTCTATTATTAAAATTATTTCTATTAAAAACTATTTCCATCATAATATAACTAAAATTTACCTCCCAAATAAATTCAAATCTTCTAAAAGAAAACCTAAACCATATAATCCTTCAGTTAAAGCTTCTAAATCATTATTTGCAATGGCATTATCCACCAATAATTCCGAACTTTTAATAGCACCTAATGCTTTATAAAAATCATTATAATTGTTTATTGATAATGAATCAAAAACTTTCTGATTTAATTCTGTAATGTATTCATAATAATTATCATTAACGAAAACACCATTTTCTTCCAGAGATTTAAATTCCTCAAATACCTTATTATTAAACAGGACAACCTTATTAATTATTTCAGAAGAAAATTTGATAGTATTATATTTAACATTAAAAGATTTTTGTTGATATATGCGAGTAGAGTTAACCATAATAATCACCATCATAATCTATTGTAATATAGTATATAATTCATTTCATATAATTACTGTTATAACTCCATAATAAATGATTAACATCATATAACTACGGGTGTTTAGCTGTGAAAATCGGACAATAACTAATACTATCACTAAATACCACTTTTAATTAAAGATGATTATTTACAAAATGGAAGATATTTGACATTGATTTGTATTACTGTATCTGTCTACAAATATCAATTCCAAAACACCCTTCTGAAGGATTAAATAATGTTATTTTTCCATATTAAAATAGAATAACTGAATTTATAACCTACAAATATTTTTAATTACAGTTCGACCATCATGAAAAAATATTTCAAAACAACATCAAATATGTGTTTTACAATTCACATGATACGAGTATTATTATTAAAATATTTTCACTAAAAATAGTATAATAATAATACTATTTAAATATTTCGATGTTAAATATAGAATAATATACAATAATATAAAAAAAATAAATTGAATAATATAATTACACAAAAAGATACTTAACAAAACATCACAAACAACACCAATCATACGACAATATTCACCATAAATTAAATTTAAAAAGATACTGGAAAAAACTTTCAAAAAACAACAACACTAAATAAAAATACAAACAAACGGCTAGAGTTCTTTAAATATAAAACATGGACAATTAGTTACCTGTTCTTTTGTATCGACATATTCCTTATTCTCATATTGTCTTGTCTTTGTCTTGTTTGTGATGTGGATTATATTTTTATACTTCGCTATATCCATATATAACAAATCATTTACTGGGCAATAAGATTCCTGCAATTAATGTAGAGAGTTAATATAACAAAGTGTAAAAAGAATGTTTAATAAGATGATTTAAGAATCAAAAATGTTAATTCTGAAATTAAATATTTATACTCTAATTGTCATTAAAATAACCATATTTAATAATGTTATAATGATGACTTATATAATCATGCTATGAATTAAGATGTTATACTACTTATTTTCTTAATAAAAGTAATTATTAAGAATATTATAAAATTGTTATTGTTATTAATTAAAGTAATACTTATAAATTATTAATGACACATTATTTTAATAGAGGTGAAAATAATATGGAAGATAGCATGGGTATGAGAATAATACTTAAGACAAAAGCATAATTTTACTCAACGGGAAGTAGGTGAATTCTTAGATATCAGTCAAAGCCTACTGGCAAAGGTAGAATCAAATGAAAGAAACTTGGACATTACAAAAATATTAAAACTATGTGATTTATTCAATGTTTCAGAAGAATATTTAATATTTGGCAAAGGAAATTATGATAAAAACACTATAACATTCAGAAAGGATAACAAATCCATCAATTTAAAAACAATAGCATGAATGAATAGAATAATCAATAATCTTAAATATATGAAAGAATTGTATGAGGAGAATTATACGGATGATTAACTCGGAATATTATTTTGAAATGAATGAAGAGGCAAATAAATGCAGACGCGAATGGTTTATAGATGAAAATGTACCAATAGACATATTCGCTGTGGCAGAAAATAAAATAAAAAACCTGACAATAGTGTTAGCTTCAGGTGGAACAATGCTACCCGTAGTTGTAGGAGCAGCCATAGTTGGTATGGGTATTGGTTTATGTTTACATGCTGCCGGAGCAGATGAACCATCCGATATGTTAAACCCATATTATTGGACACAAGCAGCACCAACGATTATAGGATCAGCCATAGTACCATATGGAGAGATAAGAAGTGTTGCAAAAGGATTACAATTATTAGACAAAGTAGGACTACCCTTATTTGATGAAGGAAGAGTTATACTAATGTCAAGTATAAAAATAAATACATATAATAGTTTTATAGAAATGATTGAAGAGGAAAGTAGGGGTATCTTTTATTCTAATGCTATTGATTGGGGATATTCCTACTTTGGTTTATCTATTCCTGAGTAGTTGGTGATTATATGAGTATTATGGATTTTTTAGAAAAAATTGATAAACGTTTGTATAATTTTTCAGAATTTTATCATTTAGATTCAGTTCCAAAGGGAAAAAATTTTATTTATAGTATTTTTTTCATTGGATTCTTTATATTTGCAGTTTTTACAAAAGATCAACGTATGATACTATTTGCTAGTATTGGATTACTGTTAGCAATAATTTTCATTTATTCTCATTTTAAAAAATATGGTATTTGGGAGAAAATTAGAAAAAAATGACTTTGTTCGTGAATTATCCCGACCCCCCTTATTTTTTTGTAACGAGTTATCTCTTAGCATTTACCAGATACTATTTTTTTTATGTTTTCCACTTCGTTATATCAGGGTATACTGAAGTAAAAAAATTAAACTGCCGTGAAAAAAAGATAACTACAAAAGAGTACTTGGAGGTTAATTAATGAATCAATCCCTCATAATAAAAATATGTTTAAAGTAGAGAATGAAGATGTCTGATTGAATTATGGATTAATCCAATCACCAAAAAAATAGAAAAAAATGCTTTGTAGGATGATATGTAATCATCCACTTGAAGGTTATCTTGGAAAAAAGAAATGGTCAACACATCATGAAATTGACTGCATAACTAATGCAAATACTTCTAGTTGTACATTACCTCTTCATCATTACCGTTTTGATAGTTTATTGCGGGACTGTCATTCAATGGATATACTACCAGTTCGTCATCAGTCAAGTCGCAGTTGTACATGTTGATGGCATTTATCTGAGTGTTTTCATAGGTCTTATAGTAGTATATTCCCTTGTCGGTGTTCATGCATGAGGAGTATATCGTGTATTCGTATTTTCCCTCTGCCACTTCACAGCATCCCTTCTGTTGATATACTGAACCGAGTATGTGGAAGAACTGGTTCACATTTTCTTCTTCGTCTTCTCCCTTCAGGGCATTCTGCAGTGTGAATGCCACTTTGACGAATCTGGACGCTGAATCCAAACCGCCCGGAAGTCCCATCGTACCCATACCTCTTGAATATACTTCAAGTTCAAGGTTTGGACTGAATGTATTTTCGGGGGTTTTATTGGATAGGTGTCTGTAATTTTTTATGTTGAATGCCTGCTTGTCGAAGCTTGGCTCGTTGGTCATTACTCCAAGCGGGTTGAAGTAGATCATGATTCCCTTCTGGTTGGATTCCACAACGATGGAGTTCTTCTTGTCGGATATCATCCAGTGAAGACCCGTTGCGGGTAACTTTTCGCTGAAGTTGATGTTCAATATGTTGATTTTTTCTATAAGTTCTATTGCATCGGCTACTGTTTCACACTGTGAAAGTATCCATGGTATGAATTCGAATGACGCTATGTTATCCTTTTCTTCATTGGAATCCCTGTAAACGGCACTTGGAAAGTTCAGTCCTGCCATTGCCAATCCTTTCTCGTTGCATGCGTCATAGTATAGCGGGTAGTTGTCCACTACAAATGCCATTCCTATGATTGCATGGTGGGATTTTATGTTATCCACCTGTTTGAACTTGAACTCATATTCACGTGGCGTTATGACGACGGTTTCGTTATATGAATATTCCAAGTCGAGGTTTCTTCCGAAATAATGATCTTCTGCTAGAAAGCTTGCTGCCGTACACATTTTTATCACCTGTAAATCATTGATAGTATTATATATAATTATTTGTTTTATTATTTTTATAAGCTTTTTTTGTAAGAGAATAATAATGGGTAGATATGACTGATGAAGGTATAAAACCGGATTTAATGAATAGGAGTATTTTAAAATCAATTTCAATAAAATAAAGAAATAACTTTTACAAAAAAAGTAATCTAGATAAAAAAAGTTGCAATTCAGAAATATCATAGATTCTACATCTATAATATACTGAAGACTTGGTATCGGTAGGTATTTTCCTTTTTGTAGCTTGATTTGTTTCTTCCGAAGCGACTGGTTATTACGTATATCTCATCACCGGACTCGAGTTTTATGTCCTTCCTTCCGACCTGTTTTCTTAGCATTTTTGCTATTTTAAATGAACCTATTGATGTTACGGCATCCTTGGTATTAGCCATCAGTTTGCTTTTCTTTATTTTTTTGGTGCTTATCTTATATGTTCTGTTATCAAACATTTTCATTGAGAAGCTGTCAGTCAAGTATTTCATAATTTATTCACCCCATTCTACCTTTTCGATTGTTATTTTCCAGTAGTTGTATTTTTCATGATTATCCTTATCGGATGTGACCACATATATCAAATCTCCCTCATCAAGAAGAATATTTATTCTATTCTTTTCTATTTGAAGGTGGTCTGCTATGTTTTGGTGACCTATGGAACTCACAAGTTCCTTCTTGTGCATCTGTATTTCACCATATGAACTTTTCTCCATCTGAAAGGTCAGTTCTTTGTTGCAGTCCAGCATTTTCGGACTAAAAGCGTTTGACACATATTTCATTAAAATTCCCCCTCTTCATTTCTAAAAAAATATATGGGCATGAACGTCCTCCCTTAAAGGAATTTGCTTCATGCCTGCCCGTTGTTGGAGTTTCTTCCTGTTAAAAGACTTCTAAAAAACATTAAGGTGTTAAAAATGTTACGGATAATCATTTTTATGATCTACATCTTCATCTCCTCCCACTATATTTTTTGAGTGCTTCCGCCAAGAAATAAAAAAAAATATTATGTGAATCTTCATTGAAATCGAAAGCCATTTCTCCAATGTCACATCCCGTAGTAGCCTTCCTTAGACTTAAGTATAAACTAATTTTAAAGAGTGATTCCTATGAATATCAGATATACAGCACGTCTTAGATGCTAACACCCCCAGGTTATCGGATAATCTTAATTGAAGTTGTTTTTTCTACTATTGATATGATAAAGTTTTTACCATACCAGCACTGTCATGTATGTATATGTTACATACATCACGGTGTGCAATATAATATATTATTTTCATAATATATATAGTTTTTGTAAGTAACAAAAAATTACATAGATAAAACACATTATAAACAATTGATAAATACATAGTAAGTAACGATTTTAAACTGTTAATATTATAAAATAACCCATTAAAACTAATATTTTACTTTGAATAAATACGAGTAAATAACATGTAACTTCATAATGAAATATGATGTAATAAATATCTGAAATTAAAAAATATATATAGTATCAAAAATAGATTATATGTATGTAACAATAATCCATTTGGAGGAAAAGATTTTGCAAACCGAAACAGTCAAACTTAAGGATATAGCAAAGATTATAACTGGTCTTCCAATACAAAGATACATCGATAAAGAAGAAACGGAAGAAAAAACAATAATATTAAACATGCCCGCCCTTGAAATAGACGAAAAATTTCCAACAACCCAACAGAAAATGGCGGCAAAAATCAAGAATCATTTCTATTCACGGGAACATGACATACTATACAAGGTACAGCAGCAAAGCTTTGCAAAAGAAATAACGTCAGAAACCGATGCAATAATAACAAACAGTTACCTTATTATCAGAATAAATGACTTCAACAAAGTAAACCCGACATTTCTGACATACTACCTTAACGATCCGAGAGTTCATTACCAGATACAGCGAACAATCGATTCAACAAAGATAATGAAAGTGAACACGAAAATACTTAAGGATTTGAATGTATTGTTGCCATCCAAACAAGTGCAGGATGCACAGGTAGACTTGATTAAAAAAATCAACGAAAGAATCGAAGCAAAAAAGAAATCCATCCAATGCGATGAAAAACTGATAAATTCACTATACGATGCGGTAATCGGTGATGCATATGAAAATTAACATAAGACGTAAACACAAGGACGTCGACATAGTAAGAAAGATAGAACATATAGATTCCAAGGTTGACGTAATCCCATTTATCACCATGAAATACCTATCGCAAAAACAGGCAGAATCAGAAGATAATCTATCCCAATTCCAGAACAGATACGGATTCACCTTCCGCGACTATGAACTTTTAACCAACATAATAGCAAAACAGGACGACGAAAAGTCATCATTATCGGACATAAAAAGTGCATTGAATGCCCTTAAAAACAGTACAAATCCAGACATCAAAGAGATATTTTCAAGGATGGATGAAGAAGAAATAACACTGGATGTATTGGATGACATACTGGAAATCCTGGAATCGGAAGATAACCTGCAGGAACTGTTTAAACAGGTTAATTATCTGCAATGGGCAATAAAGGATGAGGACAATAAAAGGATAATACCTCCTACCGTTGAACTGCTATCCAAAATGGCGACAACACACCACAAACCCCAAAACATATACGATCCATCATCGATTGATGCTCAGACAGTCACGGAACTGGACGAATTTAATCATGCGACAATATACATCAAAGACGAAGATGATTACTATCATGCAAAACAGAACCTGATACTCCATGACATCCCCCTGGACAAGATAAGCATATCCAATAGGGAAGTTTTAATAGATGAAAACGACGCGAAGTACGATACGATAATATCAGTACCATACCCCAAACAGAAACTGATTAAAGATGAGGATATTGATAAATACTCCCAATACGAAACAAAGAATCCGAACACTATCCACCTATTGAACCTACTTGATCACCTGGATGATGACGGCATTATAGTTACGACAACTACACAGGACTTGCTTGTAAAAAAAGACGCATATAAAATAAGAAAATACCTGATTGACAATAACCTGTTGGATGGGGTAATAGAGTATGAAACGGGTTATAGAAGCCGCGACATAACAATACTGATAATCAATAAAAACAAGAAAACGGACGACTTCCTATTTGTCAAACCACCCGAAATGCTTCCAACATTTTTACTTCCAGCATTCAATGAAGACATCCTTGAAATACAAAAAGAACGAAAAATAGAAGATAGACTGAGCAATATAATAAACAAGGATGAAATAATAAAAAATGAATACAACCTAAATCCCAAAAGATACGTCTACACGTTGGATTATAAGCAAACGCCAATAGAGGACATACTCGAAAAGCAGAAAGAACAGTCAAAACATATACAACAGTTGGATAATGAAATAGAAGATATGATAAGACAGCTTGAAAAATTATAGGAGAAAAAAAATGAGAGAAAAAAGCTTACTGATAATATGCATAACTGCAGTCCTATGCACGGCAATATTATCCGCCACGATAATACTAGCATACAACCAAAATGGAAATGATGATTCCAACAAAACAAATTCGACAAACATAACATTAAATCAAAGCAACAATACGACAAACAACACTTCAACGCAATCGACAGAAAAAACAAGCACCACAAGCGAAGAATCAACTGACCCTGACTATGATCCATCCCGTGATGCCAGCCATAAATATGCTACTGTTGACAATCCTGTGACAGTTCAGCAATCAGACGGTGAATACACCTATTATGGACCTGGCCACTACGACTACTACGCTGGGGGCAATCACATGTCCGGCGGATATTATAAGGAAAGAAATAAAAAATCATACTAACTTACATTTATATTTGAAACTTAATGTACCAAAAGCTAATATGTGAGTATTGCATGCAACATCAAAAAACATGTAAAGTGCATATAGAGCNNGGATACTATTTATTGTGAAATATGTGAAGTGCAGTACTCTATGACAATTATTATTGTTTCTATGAATTACAAGTATCCACTCATATCCTCTCCCCATTTTCTTCGAAACACTAACGACTAATTCTTGTGTCACTTGATGACCATCACGACCTGATTATTCTAAATTTTCGACATTATTGTTCGTTGAGATGAAAATATAACCCCCTCATATCTTATTTTTATAGTGAAAGTTTTCAAGGATAAATATTACTACAATATTTATTTATTTAATCATTTTATTAAAAATAATTATAATAATTGAATAAAAAAAGTATATATCATAATACAAATATACTAATTATCATGAACATTTTAATAAAATATTGTACTTTGGATATTGAGAAGAAAGATGTGATGATAAACTTAAACTGAAATACAAGACTTTAAAAGTTCATATATAAAAAGAACATCCCCGTGAATAATTACAACAATTCAAATAATAAAGTTTCAATTGTAAACGACTGAAATTACATAAACATAGACTAATATAAAACAGATGTTGCAGATATAAAACCAAATATTATTT
>MUZY01000195.1 GCA_003266065.1 Methanosphaera sp. rholeuAM130 | reverse complement strand
CTTGATTTTTCACCACTGATACCATGACGTCCGATGGACTTGACAAATCCGTCAACTGTCATCATATCAGCAACCAACATGATATGTCTAATGTCTACACTAAGCCCCTGTTCTTCCATGGTCGTATATAACTCATGGATGATGGCATTTCTTGCCGCTTCAATACCAAGAACTTTTTCAATTTCATAGATATCGTTGGTAGTTGTCCTGACAATATCGACACCTTCCAATTTTAGAATTGCACCGATATTGGAACCTTCGGTATGGATAACCCATTCCTCACCTTCATGACGAATAACTACCTTACCAATACCCTTAACACCACTAATCTGAAGATCTCTGATTTTATCTGCAAGTAATCTTAATTCTCGAATACCATGTGAAAGTTTTTCTTCATCTTTAGAAAATGTGGTTTCAAAACTCAGTACATTATTATCTATTTTTACTTGTTTAAATGTTTTGTCAATCACACTCAATATTTCATTAATGTCAAGACGTCTTTCATCAATGATATCCTGATCGATTTCAGCGGTAATTACATTATTCATATAGTTTACGTTGAAGTTTTTGATTATATCGTTTAATGTAATCTTACCAATCATATTACCCATTTTGGTAATGAACTCCTCATCGGTATGATATTCCTCCGTAAAGTAAATCTCCATTGTAGGAGTTGATATCTTCTTACGGGCATCAACTACCTCAATAAGACGAGGAAGACCCAAAGTTACGTTTAACTCTACTACCCCTGCATAGTGGAAGGTACGCATGGTCATCTGTGTACCCGGTTCACCAACAGATTGGGCGGCAATAGTTCCAACCGATTCTCCAGGTTCGACTTCTTCACGTTCATAAGCCTCTTTGACTTTAAGTATCAAAGTTTCAGCTTCATCGGTACTTAAATCATTACGATTTGCCGCGTCAGTGATTTCGTGGACAAGCTTTATTGGAAAATAACTTGCACCTACTTCATCAACTATTTTTTGAACTTCATCAAAATCCATAAGATCACCATTATTTACCTGCCGTATTGGATTCCAATCTCATTTCTTCAATCAACTTATCCAAATCGGCTACTTTTCCATAATCACTTTTTGCCGGGTTAATTCCGTCTTCCCCATATTTAAATTGGACAATCACGCCGTTGTTATCTCTTACAGTACCGTCTTCATGCACGCTTAAATCATGCAATGCATTTACAAGACGTCTCTGCATGTAACCACTCTGTGCTGTACGGATAGCGGTATCCACCAATCCTTCACGTCCACCCATAGCGTGGAAGAAGAATTCCAGCGGATCAAGTCCATGCTTGTAACTGCTGTTTACGAATCCACTTGCCTTTGCACCAACATCCCCTTTGTGGAAGTGAGGTAATGTTCTGT
>MUZY01000023.1 GCA_003266065.1 Methanosphaera sp. rholeuAM130 | reverse complement strand
GTTTTCTATTGTTGCCTGTCCATTAGTTACCTTAGCATAGATTACCTTACCATTACTGTCTTTCAAGGTTTTACCATTTACCTTGAAGGTTACTTTTCCCTTGTTGATATCTGCTGCCACATCATCACCATAATATATGCTTGCACTTATAGTGGCAGTTTGTCCAACAGTAAATTCTGTTGTATCTATCTGAATTGAGTATTCCTTGACAGGCTCTGCAGGTAGATTGAGTTGGATGACATTGCCTGTTCCATTGTTGTCAAGTACTGCAGCATCACCCACAAGGGTTCTTGCAATGAGGGTATTCTCAGTTACTGATGAATCTTTCACATTATATAGTGCAACTGCATAGTCATCTGTCGTTGTAATGTTGTTATTTATTATGTAAAGTTCTGTATACTTGTTGGCGGTAACTCCCGTTCCGTTTTCCACTTCTATTACATTGTTGTTAAGGGTTGTGTTTTTGGACCATTGGAGTAATACTCCTGTACTTACCGCAGGGAAGTAATCTACTGTTCCACCAGTTACGTTGGTAATTGCATATGATTTAATAGTGTTATTTTCTATGGTTACATTTACTCCTGTGAGTGCTATACCTGTTGGGTTGTATCCATGTGCTGTTATGTTGTTTCCTGCTATTGTGGTGTTTTTTCCACCGAAATGTTCTATGCTGTATGGGTTGTTACCGTATGATGTGATGTTGTTGTTTAGTATCTTATTGTTATATACTGCAGTTCCTTTATTTTCATCATATGTTGCTCCACCATATCCTCTGTCTTCTATTACAACTGCATATCCACTGTCTTCTTCTTTACCATTGGTTCCTGCATGTCCATAACCAGAGTATAATGTTATGTTGTTGTTTTCTACAGTGTTATTCTGCATATTTAATCCGGTTATATATACACCTGCAGTGTAGTGTGTACCGTTGACTACAATGTTGTTACCTGATATTGTCGTGTTGGATGCTGCAGTTTCTATTGCATACAGATATTTTTCTCCACTCATGTACATATTGTTGTTAAGTATTTTTGTATTGTTTTTACAGTTGAATATGGACCATATTGTTGAATAGTTACCATAGTATTCTGATTCATTTAGTGTAATATTGTTATTTTCAATAATGCAGTTTTTACCTGTATCATTACCTGTATTTCCTTGTACAGTAGATACTAATTCTATAGGTATGATAATAGGTTTAGCACTTCCTTCCCAGTTTATATCATCAGAAGGTATATTCATGTTAATATTTGAGTTTCTAATTACATATTCCAATAGATATGGATTTCCATCCTCATCATAAGCTATATGGGTTGGGTCTTTATCACATTGAATTACAATCATCCTAATGGTTTCATCAGGTAAGTCGAAATCATAATCTACCGTTACCGTAATGTTTTCTATAACACATGGCGTATCTTTTTTAGTCATTCCGCCGTTTAAATAAATAACTCCTGCATAGTAATGATCTTTATTTTTATTATATTTAACAGTGAAATTTCCAATGTAATTTGGAGTATCTGTGATGAATAATATTGTGTTAAAGGTAGGATTATCCTTAGCGGTAAATGTTGCATTAGGACAACTTAACGTCACATAATCAGCCTGTTTCATTTCATCAAATGCTGATTGATCAAATATAAATGTATTACCCGCATTACGATTTTGTATTGAACGTGGCATATAAAATTCTTCATCATCAAATTCAAAGTAATCATATATATTATCACTAGTAATTTCAATTATTTGACCAGCACCTTTTAGATTTCCCATGGAATTAGGTGTATCATGACTACATCCACATGTATTTGCTGTACAACTGCCAGTACAATGAGTGTTATTGACAAATATGGTTGGATTGCCGGTAATAGTATCTTTACAGTAGATATTGTTTTGTACGGTAACATTTGTTGTGGTTGTCGGTACTTTAATTTTACCACAAATGTGATTATATTCTATGTATATATTATCATATGTCGTATTGACTGTTTTGCTGATATTATTGTCAATTAATCGAACATTTTGACCATTTATTAACACGCCATTAAATATGGTGTTATTGTATAATGATGAACCGGTCTGAGCAGTAACTTTTTTAGTAATTGTATTGTTGGTTAGTGTTGAGTTAGCACCGCTTGTAACAGTACCTGTAAATGTGTTGTTTTCAATAGTACTGTTATTGGTTGCCTTGAATAACGCACCACCATTTATTGTATTGTTAGTATAATTGTTTCCTTTATATCGTTCACTATTGTTACCTATTTCCGGAGTTGCAGGATCGGTATAAGCCCATTGGGTTGTTATACCCTGACCAGCCATGTTAACAATATTGTTTGCTATGAGGTTGTCATGACCTGTTAATGCAATACCATAGCAGATGCCGGATGCTGTACTTGGACCGGTTATAGTGTTATTTGTTATATTGTTATATGAATTTAATTCAATATCATCCTCTGCTATATTTGCTACATTGTATGTGGTTAAATACAGTAAATTACCAACAGTTCCACTTCCAATTATGGTGTTATTATCTATTGTTGAATAACTGGTTCCGGCAAGCACTAATGTGCTGTATCCACCATTATTGTTTGTATTGAAATAACTGTTTTTAACTGTGATATTGGTTGAATCATCACGTATTGACATTATTCCTACTTCTGTACCTACACTATTATCTGTAACGGTAACACTAACACCATCAAATACAATACTGTTTGTATTGTTTACATATATTTCAGTGTTATGGAAATGTATGTTCGTGATGTTGGAGCCGGCAGCTCCTGCTACAAAGTTAAATGACGTATAATGTAACTGACTGTTGGGAAGATTATATCCCATAGAAGTATTTAAATCTATTGTGTTATTGTTATCACTTGTTAAATTAATGGCCTTGTTAATAATATATGATTTGTCATTTTTTGAAATGTCGGCATTAATTTTAATTGTTGAACCATCCGTTACACCAGTTAAATAACCGTCAGAATCAAACAGATTATTAAAATCTGCTTCTGAATTAACGATTATTGGTGTC
>MUZY01000073.1:9876-11084 GCA_003266065.1 Methanosphaera sp. rholeuAM130 | reverse complement strand
AAGACAACCATAATACTAACTGATGAAATACAGTGCAAGTACGATAATATAATCCAATTATAGGATGTAATTAATCAAAACTTTTAATATGAGTAATCTCAGGAAAAAATCAATATTCAAAAAATATGGCTGATACGCAGTTGGATGAGAAAATAAAAGTTACATATACCAAAAGGACTAATAAAAATATGTAATATGGAACAACGATAAATTGAAAATCAGAACAGAACATTAATATAAGAATAAAACATTCTGATGTGGAATATCTGGTTAACGCTGGAAAATTACTGTAAAATAGGGGAGTCAACAGGACAGTGTTTCATGTTATTGTAACACAATCAAATGTCGGCAAATTTTTTTTGCAAATTTTTTCGGTCTATTTTTTATTTTTATGATTTTTTGAAAACAGGCTCAAAGGGGCAATATTTTTTCGCTGTGCTGGTGATTTTTTTTTGAAAGTTGTTTGTGGGAGTAAATAGTACTTGTTTTGTACTATTTTCCCATTATGTTTAGTTTTTTGCTACTTTGAATATTGTTTTCTTTGTTATAGTGTTGTAGTATCTGTTTCAGTGTATGTTGCTGTTATGTTTATACTGGTGTCTTGATATATGCACATCCTTCAGAAATTACTTTCTTTAGTGTTATCAGCATATCTTTTAATCGCGTCCATTTTAATGTTTGAAAATTATTTTAATACTGGTACATTTAAATAGTATTACTTACAAACATTCATAGTAATTATTTGCAATTACTAAAACTTTTGGGGTGATGTGATGAAAAAACCTGTATTCAATAAGATTGCTCCCACACCTATTCTTGAGGGTGAGGATGCAAGACGATTCATTGAACATATGAATGATCCAATTACTGAACGTGATTTGGAGATACAAAAGAGAATAAAAAGTAGAAGAGAAGTGAAAATTATTTATTGAACTCAATTTGCTTAACATCTTTATACATTACAACTGTACTGTTTGGATTTTTCTTTTTCTGCTTTCTTTAATTTATTTAAATTTACATTTTTCACATATTTAAATTCATCATTCTCATAAAAAGATCTGGCAGTAACATATGAATCAACGGTAATGTATTTGATTCCAAATCTTTTACTGAACTCACGAATCTGAAGATAAATTAAATCCAGTAACTCTTCACCGAGTCCACATCCCTTAAAATTAATATCTCTTGCCAATCGTCCTATTTTTATG
>MUZY01000073.1:5201-9830 GCA_003266065.1 Methanosphaera sp. rholeuAM130 | reverse complement strand
TGTTGTTCCAGGGCATCTTCCTTTAAGAATTTGTTTAATCCTTCCTTTTCACAGTTAAAGTCATCTAACTTGTGGTGTGCTTTTAGCTTTTCAATCCTGTAGTTTTTCAATATTTCTTCTTCATTCATACTTTCATATATGATAGGTAATACTATTAATACTTTTCATTGTTTAGTTAATACAATGTATTTATGAAATGTGTATAGTATATTGTTGATTGACTAGCAATTGCATTAAAAATAAGTGGTATTTATATCATTATATTAATTTAAAAAAATAAAGGGTTTGGGGGTTAAAGGTACCTTTCTTCACTTCAGGTAGTGTAATCCTCTGCAGCACTTTCGGTACTGTTCTCATCATCATTGACCTGCGTCAGTTTCAGTATATAGTTTCTTCCCTGTCTTGACAGTTTCTTGCCAGTTATTCCGTCAGGATATTTCTCGTCGCTGTCGGTAATGTTTGTCAGCACGGTTATCAGGTAAACGTTCTTGTCGGGATTATCCTCCATTATCACAGCCAAATCATCCTCATAGGTATATGTAGGATTTTTAACTCCATTATATTCCTTCAATGAATATTCCTTGGTATTGTTCAACAGGAAATGATAAGTATTGTATGTATTGTTGTATATGACGATATTGTCCGCCTTATTAATGTCGCTGATAACGTTCTTCTGTTCCAATCCCAACTCGTTATGGTAGTTGATGTCACCTACGGTCGTATTGATTCCATGAACGCCCAATGCCAGTATAAGTATCAGGGCAACCAGCAGTATCCTATTATCCTTAACCTTCGATAAGAGTATGGCTATGGATAACCATAGTACCGCTATCATTGCTACAAAGTATCTGACAGTCATTCCCTTGAATATGAACGTAACGAAGAATGATGAAAGCAGTATTGCAAATATGTAGATGTTTATACCACTGAATATGCTGAAGGCTTCATATTTCTTGAATCTTCCAATTTCCCTTATAAATATGATAATTACAAGTATCAGAAGTACAATAGCCAAAATCTTCCATATGGCCATATCCAACAGTTGCTTAGTATCCTGCAAAACAAAACAGGTCATGTAATTAACGATAATGTCTCCACTTAACTTGGCTGTATGTACATATGTCCTGTTTATGGCGGATACTTGGTGGATTAATGTGAATATCCATGGAATATAACAGATTATTGTAGCAATTATCGATGCAACGGTCTTTTTAATCTCGGATTTTTTATCAACTTCCTCGTTGATATTGATGTATATGAAGTAGGACAGATACATTATAAACAATGGGAATACCAGAATATAGTGGGTATATATGCACAGTATTGTAAACAGGGTTAATAATATCCATGATTTTACACTGGATGATTTAAGAACGCTGATATATGCCATAAATGCCAGTATCATGAAGAGTACTGACCAACTGTACATTCTGCCCGTAATGAATATCTCGCTGATATTGCCCATTGCAGTAATTCCAAACAGGAATACCCCACAGGCCAGCCATCCGTACTCCTTTTTAATCTTTGTATATGATATGATTATTAACACAATTGCGGGCAGTAAGGATAACAGCTTTGCAAGANNATCAATATCAGATAATACAATGGCGGATGCACATCATTAACAATCAGCTTCCATGCCTCGTTAAATGGAAGGCTAAGCAATGCTACAGTAAACTGTTCATCGATATTGAAATAGTATCCCATAGTCGGATTCAAGAACAGAAACAACAATAGGATGATGCTCATTGCAAAAAATAGCATTCCTATGTAATCCTTATAATCTTCAAGTATATCTAAATTCAATTTTAACACCTCATCAAGAGTATATCACAAAAGATCATGAAGAATAATCTGAATTATTCCTCAATATACTCCTCTTCATCATCAGCAAAGTCCAGCTTTACCAACCAAATTTTACCTCTTGTGACAACCTTGGTTGCCTCAATGTCCTCCGGTAATTTAATGTCCTTTTTATTGTTAGCCAAACACCAGATGTAAACGTCCTTATCCGGATTATCCTCCAATATTTTCGTTAAATTCTTTTCATATGTACATGTATTTTCTTCATACGGCAGATTCAGCTTTTTCAACGTGTATTCTTTGGAATTATTTAACATGTAATGATAACAGTCATAATGGAATGAACTATTGTATATGACTACATTGTTTTCATTATTTATCTGGCTTAAGACATATTTTTCTGGAGAAGCTTCCTTATTGTGTGCCGTCAATGTATCGTTTGTCGTTAAAATGCCGACAGTACCGAATACTATAATGGCAACTACTGCAATTACAAGCAGGGTCTTCGTATTGACCTTGCCCAACAGTACTGCTATGGCAAACCAGAATACCGTTATCGCAGGTAAAATATATCTAATATCAAATAGTCTGAATGTACTGTTCAATATCAAAATACCAATCAATATCGAAAGGATATAGACTGCAAAACCACTGAATATGAGGAAACTTTCATCTTTCCTGAATTTTGACAGGTGGATAACCAGCATGCAAACGAGCATTATGAAGAATAATGCAATCAATATCTTCATCACGATAAGATCATTCAAATGACTTGTCTGCTTCAGCACAAAGTATGTAAAGTAATTAATCTGGGTATCGATACCCACAGTCTTTGGAGGGGTATAGGAATTCTTAACTGCAACCGCCTGGTTAATGAAAGTAAGAATCCACGGAAGATAAATGACAAAACATGCCACTATTGACAAGCCCCATTTTTTAATATTTTCCTTAAAGTCCATTTTCTTATTTAAGTAAAGATACAATGGATACAACACATATAATACTGCAAGTGAAACGATTAGATAATAATGGGTATATGCACATAAAACTGAAAATAGGGTAAACAGTATCCATGATTTTCTGTTTGAATCCCTTAAGATTTCTCCATAATATATAAATGCCATTACCAAAAACAGCATAGCCCATCCGTACATACGTACGCTAATAAATTCAATCATACAGGAACTCATGGTTGTAATGGCAAATGCAAATACTCCCATTGTAAATGTACCATAGTCACGCCTAATTTTCGTAACGGCAATTATTAGGATTAACAGTAATGGAAATAGCGATAACATCTTAGCTACAAAAACAATATCATAATGAATATGAAGCATATTTAAAGCTCCACAACCGGCCATTAAGATAAGATAATATAACGGTGGATGAACATCACTGACAATCAACTTCCAAGCCTCATCGAATGGAAGCTGAATCAGTCCCAACGTGAAGTGTTCATCGATATGGATTATCAAATCATTGGCCGGATTAATAAACAAATACAATAAAAAAAGTACGCCGGCAATAAATAAAAATGAACCAACAGTATTCTTATTATCGTATATACTATCAATTAACTCCAATTAAGTCATCTCTTTATATTTCGTTTTCAAATTAAAGTCTTGAATGATTATAATGTCATGGAAAAATCATTAATAATTTCTTTAATAGTTAACAGATAATTAAAGAAAAATAATCCACTGATTTTTGATTATAACAAACAAGAATTAATGATATTTTTGTTAAAAAAAATATATAATTTTTATGTTGGGTGTTTATAAAACATCTATTAAATGATGAATAATTGAATCAAGTAATTGAATTATTATTCAAAGGGGATAATTTTCATTATGGATTGTTAAATTATTTTTTTCGATTTCTCTTTAATAATATCTGAAAATAATATTAATTTCTAAGAATAAATTATAATATAATGAATATTTCTGAATATTATTTTTGAGGATGTATATTTATGGATTTAAAAGTAGAAAAAGCAGATGGGATAACGGGTTGTATCAAGGCACCGGCATCAAAGAGTTACTCACACAGGGCATTTATTGCAGCGGCACTTGCCGAGGGCGAATCTGTACTGCGTGATCCTCTTTACAGTGAAGATACTCTGGCAACCCTTGAGGCATGTGAAAAGTTGGGGGCATTATTCCAGAGATATCCGGATAAATGCATAGTTCAGGGAACTGCAGGATATATCAGGACACCGGACAACGTTATAGATGTAAAAAACAGTGGAACAAGCGTAAGAATACTTAGCAGTATAGCCGCCATTGCACCACGTGCCAATTATACGATATTTACCGGTGATGAATCATTAAGGAAACGGCCTATGCAGGATCTTATAGACGCACTTGAAAATCTCGGTGTGGACATAGTTTCCTCACAAACCAACGGTACTCCACCGATAATAGTTAAAGGGGGATTTGACGGCGGAGAAACTGATATCAAAGGGGACGTAAGCAGCCAATTCATATCATCGATTATTATGGCAGCACCCTATTCCAGAAGGCCGGTTACACTTAATGTACGAGGGACATTCGTATCCAAGCCATATGTTAACATGACTTTGTCTGTAATAAGCAAGTTCGGCATAAACTTCGAATATGATACGACCAATGTTCCAGAGTATTCCTCATATTATATCGAACCTCAAAAATATGAATGTGCAGATTATACGATAGAAGGCGACTACTCGTCGGCTTCCTATATGATAGCGGCTGCCAGCATGCTTCCATCGAAGATTACCATTAAAAACCTCTATGAGGATTCTATGCAGGGGGATAAGATAATAATTGATATAGTCGAGAGGATGGG
>MUZY01000073.1:3674-5169 GCA_003266065.1 Methanosphaera sp. rholeuAM130 | reverse complement strand
GTGGAACATGCACGCTTTAAGGAGACCGACCGTGTGCATAACTGTGCGGTTGAACTTGAAAATGTTGGACTGAGCGTCGAGGAATTACGTGACGGACTGACTATCAGGGGTACACCTCGGGGTGGATTTGTGGACAGCCACATGGATCATCGAATGGTTATGGCATTTTATGTACTGGGACTTAGGATAGGTGACGTAAAAATCAAGGATGCATCATGCTATGACGTGTCATTTCCTAACTTCCTGGAGGTCATGGACGAAATAACCGAATAGGGGTTGATGATTATGGTAGATGATAATAAAAGTGGAAATTTTACGACAGATGAAATGTATTATATGGTAGATAAGTTGGATGAGATTTTCACAAGACGTACCTTTGAGGAATCGACGCCTTATGAGGTACTTGTGAGGACGATATTGTCCCAGCGTACGCGTGACGAAAATACCGACAAGGCAACCGAAAGCCTCTTTGGCGTGTATCATACGATGGAAGAAGTAGCGGATGCACCTGTTGAGGAAATTGCCCGGTTAGTCAAACAGGCAGGTTTCTACAACGTAAAGGCAGCACGTATAAAGGAAGTATCCAATATACTTCTGGATGAGTATGATGGAGTTGTACCCGATACAGTTGAAGAATTGGTCAAGTTGCCCGGTGTCGGACGTAAAACTGCTAACTGCGTTTTGGTCTTCGGTTTCCAGAAGGATGCCATACCGGTGGATGTGCATGTTCACAGAATATCAAACAGGCTGGGACTGGTGGATACGAAAGAACCCGAGGAAACGGAGGATGTCCTGCGAAAAATACTGCCACAGGAGTTATGGCTACCGCTCAATGACCTGATGGTACAGTTCGGGCAGAACATATGCAAACCTATCAGTCCTCAACATGAGGAATGTCCATTTACGGAGTTTTGCAAGACCTATATTGAAGGGTTGGAATAGGCATATGAATTAACTATTCCTATGTCCATATTTTTTTTAATATTTAAGTAAATTATCTATTTATGATAAAGATATGTATTATAATGTTTAGTGTATAATGATTATTTTATAAATTATTTTAATGCAAAGTATTTATATGTTAGTTGACATATACTATGCATGGGAGGAAAAATAATATGGCAAGACCGATAGGTAATACGTCTGAATTGGTTGGTGATGAAGCTAATGAATTTATTGAACGTATGTTTGAACCACCAACCGAAAAACAAAAAAAGATGGAAGAAGAGATGAAAAAACAACGATTTGTACCATTATGATTGTTTTTTAATATCATAATACAAATAGAATCTTCTGTTGGGATCTTTTTCTATTATTTTACTTAATTGTTTTACTTTTTCATNNCTGACTCCTACTTTATCGTTTGATACTTTTTTATATTTTTTAAGATATTTCTAAGAATTAATGATCCGAGTCCTTGGTTTGCATATTTTTCTGCTATTGCAAAGCGTCCTATTTTTACTGCGGGCAGTAATCGTTTCTTGTTTGTAATTTT
>MUZY01000073.1:0-3503 GCA_003266065.1 Methanosphaera sp. rholeuAM130 | reverse complement strand
TTTGAAGTTGCTGGTATCGTGTTTTTCTGTCAGGGTTTCAAAATAATAGTTGTCTTTAATGTATTTGATGTTCATGTTACTATTTTTGTTATTATGACTATTTATATTTTAAACATTGTTTATTATTTTAGTATTATATTAAAAAAACTAAAAAAATAATTCTATTTATTATATTATTTTCAAGATAATTCAATGTCAAATGCAATAATCATGTTTTTCTACGATTGCAAAATACATTCATCCAATACTGCAGTATATTCCCTAAATCATCAAATATGGATTAAACGATTATATACATATTTTCCTCAATTTAACCATGGAAAAGTGGGAATCAATTAAAAGATAAATTAATTTCATATCATCAAGATCCAATAACAATTCAAATAATAATTTCAAAGTCTACAGGATAATCGTAAATAACTAATCTCACTTCAAAAATTGGCCAGAAATATATCCTGCCGGTATCAAATTCAATGATAAAATGTATTTATATTTAAAATGGATATCATTAGAAAATTATGAATACTCGTTAATCAAGTGGAACATATCTAAAAAGAGTTAATATGTTATAAGGGTGTTTAAAATAATTTGAAATAAAAAAAGGTTTGGTTATCAATTCTCTTTTAAAAAAGAATTTGATTTGAGAATTAAAAATTATCTTTTAAGATTTTTAACCTCGTCTATAAACATTGCAAGAACTTCTTCCTGTAATCCTTCAACGAATTTCAGGGANNCCTGCAACTTCATGACCTCCACCATCGGCACCGGCCTGCGGAATCTCTTCCTGAATCTTGGCAATCACATTGTTCAGGTTGAACTCGAAGTCATTCTTGATAACCTCGGTTGCTCTTATGACTGCAAAGTCAGGGCCGTTTGCCAGCGTCATGATAGGTTCGTCTTCACCTTTTTGCTGTACAATCTTGTCATGTACATAACCGGTTGTCTTACCTGGTGCTGGATATGTGAATTTATGTGCATACTTTTCAACATCCAAACGATTTAGTTGAATGCCGTTATCGAAGTGTATCGTTTCAACGTTTGGCATAGCCGCTTTAAGTTGGGTTTCAACCCGTTTATCGGATTCTTTCATTAAAACATCCAGTAAAGCGTCTTGACGTTCTTTATCTTCAAGACCGAATAATACGTTCATTATTCCTCTTCCGTTCATGAATCTTAAGAAATATGATTCGAAGTCAACACAGGTTGCCACTTTATCAAGGTCATCCCTATCGTAGCCTTCATTGGCTGCAATTTCAAGGTATTGGTCTACTTCATGACATTCGGCATGATCTCCTATCGCCGCTATGGCGGGCATATGTTTGATTTTTTCGCGAACATCCGGATTTATCATAATGGCAAGTTCCACTGCCAGAGCTCCGGCAGTCAATTGGCTATCTCCATCTACAAGGTATGGATTTACATGCACATCTACAAAATCATCGATTAGTGCCCTTCCGTTTTCTACCTCGCCTGGATAGTGATGGTCTACAACTATGGATTCTATTCCGAATACCTTGGAGTGGCTTAGTGCGGCCGCGTCCTCTTCTGTTGAACCGTTATCCAAGAGTACTAATAGTGGCAGTTTCTGTCCGTGTCTTTCCTGATCTTCAAGTGCGAATGATAAATCTTTCACAACATCTTCCAGTTCATAGAACGGAGCTTTACTTGGTGAACGTTTGAAGAAATGCCATTCGGCATCAGCATCATTGCTTTCTTCTCTAAGTAGTGGCAGTACGGCGTGTTCTACG
Organism: Methanosphaera sp. rholeuAM130; assembly: GCA_003266065.1. Taxonomy (GTDB): domain Archaea; phylum Methanobacteriota; class Methanobacteria; order Methanobacteriales; family Methanobacteriaceae; genus Methanosphaera. The sequence goes on along the minus strand of MUZY01000073.1, from coordinate 1,755 downwards.
GCCAGTCCTGCACAGATTCCATCTGCATCCCAGTGATGTCTTACAAGTATTGAACGACCATCATATATTGCTTTTCTAATTGTTTTTGCCGCAAGTTCCATTTTAGGTCTTAACCTTTCAAGAACATCACTTTCAATCAGGAATTCAACATGTTCCGGTTGAGCCTTCTTATCAATTGCTTCTTCTATTTGGGCTTTAAGCTGTTCTTCTTCATCACTGTCGAGCTTTTCAATCAATTCTGATTCAATCTGAATCTTGCCGCTGTGCAGGGATACTTCTCCCAGCACTTCCACAAGGTCATCCACTTCAAGTTCCGGATACATTCTTACTCCCGGTTCATTGAAGGCAGCTACCCATGTCACGTCACTTTCGTCACGGATAGTGAATATCGTTGGACCGCTGGTCTGTTGAATCTGAATTATTTCACCTTGAATAGCAACGTTGCGTCCAATGTTCTTTTCTGATAAATCACCGATTTTTGTACGTTTAACATTGCGTTTTACTTTTACCGTTTCGTAGTTATCACCATATCTTGTCTTGGAGTACGTTAAGTCCACATCCATCTTGCCTTTGTGTGGCTTGATTTCAGCTACTCTTACAACAATCTTGTCTCCTACTTTTTCTTTAGGATTTCTTGTTCTAAGTAGTCCATATACACTCTTGCTTAAGCTTACAAAGAATCCATATTTTTCTACTCTGGTAATAACGCCTTCATAACTGCTACCTATTTCAAGGTCTTCTATTTGACATGAAGGATTTAATACATATACTATCGGCTTCGTATTGTTTGGCCTGTGATATGTATCCTTATCGTTTTTCATATATGAATCTCCTATTTTTTAGATAAATAAAATTATTATTTACCTTATCCTGAAATGAATTTTTCTGGATATTGTTGTTCTAATTGGCTGCGTTTATCTGAATATTGGGTTATGTTTTGCAGTATATTGTTTGAATTGGTATAATGCAGATATGCAGAGGATGAACTGTTGTCCCTAATGTTTATTCCCTCGTTTATTTCACTTACGGCCTGAATTTTCAGGTTGATTTCTGTAAGTGTGGTGTTGAGGTACTCGATTAGTATTTCATCATCCTTGTTTTCGGCTATTTGCAGGGCAGTTTCAGTTTTTTCTCTAGCATTAGAGTAGTACATAAGGCTGTCATTGAATTTTTTTTGAGCATCAATGTACTGTCTGTTATTCAATGATAAAACTGCTTGATTATATTCATTATTGCCCTTATTCAAATTTGAATTTATATAAGGAATCTCCGAATCGATTTTATATACATTAGTTATATAAATTAAACCTGCAATTACTAATAGAAGTAATATTATGATTGCAATAACTGCTTTTTTATTCATATAAACTTTCTCCATAATATTAAAACAATATATATTTATGTTTTTCATAATTAAAATAAGGTTCTATTTACTCGAATAAACTTGAAAAAATATCCCCAATCATTTGGCTCAAAATTATCTCAATAATGTTTAACGGCCTTCTGATTTAATAATAAGCTATCATAAATTTTTTTTGTTATCATGTAATATAATGAAAACATTTAATAATAATAAAAACAATAAATATTAGTAGGCTAGGTTGGGAGGTTAGTGGTCTCTTGTAAGCTCAAATCCTCTATACGGAGCGACCGAAGTTTTTGGAGAGGCATATTAAATATTGTTAGGCCTTTTCTTATAATGTCGAAGTCTCGTCCCGTAGGATTAGCGGTTATAGGAATTCAACTGGAGGGTTG
>MUZY01000092.1 GCA_003266065.1 Methanosphaera sp. rholeuAM130 | reverse complement strand
ATGTCGTCACCACAGTTGGTTATGTAAAAATCAGTTAATAATCCACTTTCTTTAGCTTGTGCTAACATTTCGTTACATTTGTCTTTAAGAGCTTGGTGAGTTACGGCGTGACCGCCAACACTACCTATATCTGCTTTTATAATACTTACAGTTGTTTTCATCTATTATACCTCCAAGGAAATAATACTCTTTTGTTTTTAACTACTATAGTTTAATTTTAGTTATTTGTGAACATTCTAATCTAAAAAAGATTAAGAATTCTTGGGTAATCAAAAATTGAAGTAACCAAGCTATCCCCCTTAGTCCTTAAGGTTCATTAAAGTTAATATGAATAAGGAATTTATTTTAAAAGCCCATTCGTTATTATTTTAACTAAAAAATTTATAATGATATTATATTTGTTCTTCATTAAATATAAAATATATAGTCGATTAGGGTAAGATATTTTTGATGTTTTATAATTTTTTAAGTATTGCACTTGTCATATCAATGGTGTTATTGTGTCCTCCAAGGTCGGGGGTTTTTATTTGGCCTTCTTTAATTACTTCCTCCACTGCATTATTGATTTGTTCTGCTTCATCATGTATGCCGAGATATTCAAGCATCATAGCACTTGATAGAATTGCAGCTATTGGATTGGCCTTGTTTTTTCCGGCAATATCTGGTGCTGAACCGTGAACGGGTTCAAATAATCCTGTATTGTCTCCTATATTCGCAGAAGCTAGAAGCCCGATTGAACCTACAACGCCGGCGGCCTCATCGGAGAGTATGTCCCCAAAAAGGTTGGTCGTTACAATCACGTCAAAGTATTCTGGCTTAGTTATCAGATACATTGCAGTTGCATCTATATAGTAATCATCAGATTCAATATTTTTGTAAGAGCCTGCAATATTATAGAATGTATCCCTAAAAATTCCATCGGTTATGGGTAACACATTACTTTTGTGAGAGGCTGTAACTCGTTTCCTGTTAGTTTTGGTTGCATAGTCGAAGGCGTATTTTATGATTCTTTCGCAACCTTTGTAGGTAATCTTTCTTGTGGCTATGCATTCGTCGCCATAATCTTCCTCTATGTTGGCATACAATCCTTCGGAGTTTTCGCGTATGATTGTGAAATCGATATCCTCATTTTCATATGACTTGATGGGTCTTTGATTGACATACAAGTCCAATTCTCTTCTAAGCGTTACAATAGCACTCTTCTGTTGAGGTATTGAGGTAACAGCACCAAATAAAGTTCCGTCACTGCTTCTGCATGACTCGATGGTATCTGGAGGAAGGTTTGTAGAACACTTTTCATAGCACTCCTTGCCGGCATCCTGATATACGAAATCGAATTTAGTATTTAAAGTTTCAAGAACTTCAACGGCGGATTGAATTACTTCTTTACCTATACCATCCCCTGGAATTACCGTAATTTTAAACATTGTCGTTCTCCTTTAATTAATTTTTTTTATGTTATACATCATTGATAATCATTAAATCATTGATTTTAATCGTATTTGTTTTCATCTTTTTTATAAACTCTTTCGAGTATAATTCTATTATGTTATATTCCTTAATTAATTAATATAATTATGCAGGAATCAAGATATGTCCTATGTTCTATCATCAACATATTTAGTTTTAGTTTTCATTAGATTAGTTAAAGATATATAGTTTATCGTACTATTAATGAATAAGGACAAAATAAAAAATAAAATTATATTATGATATATTAAACGAGGAATTATTATGAGTGCTGAAGATGTAAGAAATGCCATTAAGGATTTAAATGATTTAGACGATTTTGTAAGACTTGAAGCGGAAAATACCGTCGCTATGAATATGCCGGAAGAAATTGAAGTAATACATGAAGAAATATTAAAGCCATACCACAAGACAATTAAGGTCACGTTAATCGACATACTTAAAAGCTTCAAAGATCCACGCAGTGTTGAAGTATTGGCACAGCTGTTATATGACAATAACAAATGGGTCAGAAGACATGCAAGTACGGCATTGGCCGAGTATGGTGCAGATGCACTTCCAGTATTAACCAAGGAAGCTAAAAGTGAGGATTGGAGAGCTCGTGGTCAGGCAATATGGGCTTTAAGTAAAATTGCCGATCCAAGTTCATTGGATATTCTTATTGAAGCATCAAAAGATGAAAAAAGCTATGTCAGAAGTGGCAGCGTACTTGGTTTAGGTGCTATTGGTGGACCGGAAGCTAAGAAAGCGTTGGAAGAATTAATAGAAGTTGAAGAGACTGGCTTTACCAAAGTGAATGCTCAAGCTGCATTAGATGATATGAAAGAATAATATTATCATTTTTTTCTATTCATTTTTCCGTTTTTTCTATTTTTTTATTCGGATATTTTTTCAATACTGCTGTTGAAGGGTATCTGTTATTTCCATTCTTTAAAAAATCCATTTTAATAAAAAGTTTTTTTAATATGAAAAATAAAAGATTAATTAGTAATTAAAATAATCGTTGAACGGGGTTGAAATTTAAGATGGTAAAAATTACAATTATCGGAGCTTCTGGAACGATAGGTAAAAACGTAGCGTTTACACTTGCAAAAGAAGATCAGATACATGAAATAGTAATGTTTTCAAGAGTAACTAGTAATGAAAGAGTCAAAGGTGAAATACGTGATATGTATGATGCGTTATCTGCCGACAACATTGACGTGACTTTAACCCCTTCCTACGACTATGAGGACATTAGGGGTTCTGAAATAGTGCTTATAACTTCCGGAACGCCACGTAAACAGGGGATGAGCAGATTGGATTTGGCTATCCCCAATGCCAAGATTATAGAGGAATATTCCAGAAACATTGCCAAGTATGCACCAGATTCCATAATATTGATTGTTACAAATCCGGTTGACGTGATGACTACAATAGCACTTGAGGCCAGTGGATTCGATAAAAAACGTGTCATAGGTTTGGGCAATCACCTTGATTCCCTTAGATTAAAGACAATCCTTGCTAGGAATTATCATATCAATAGTGGGGAGATACATACGAGGGTTATCGGTGAACATGGTGATCATATGGTACCGTTGTTAAGTTCCACTACAATTGGAGGTATACCTTTAAACTATTTTGTAGAGGATACGGATTTGGATATTCACGATCTTGTAAATTCACTGAAGGCTGCGGGTAATAAGATTATCAGCAAAAAAGGAGCCACCGAGTATGGTCCGTCATATGCGATATCCAACTTAATAGCTACAATCGTAAACGATTCACGTAAAATTCTAACCGTAAGTACCTATTTGGAAGGTGAGGTTGAGGGAGTATATGATGTGTCATTGGGAGTTCCGGTCATATTGTGTAAACGTGGAGTACATACCATCGTACCCGTCAAGATGGCTGAAGAGGAAAAAATGGACTTCTTTGATGCTGCACGTGCCGTTAAAAAATGCACGTATAAAGTAAAAGATATTCTGGATATGTGATAAATCATTACATTTTAAGGATATATTCTTCATTATTAATCATTAATAAATATGATTATATTTACTATTTTTTTTCATTTTTTTTTAAAAGATAATCACTAATCAATATAATACTTATTTAAATTTCTATTTTTTTCTAGTTATTTATATACAATATTCACATATTTTTTAAATTTTTTTAAAGATAACTATATATAATATTAAGATTAAACTATTATTAAGATTCAGATTGAGTATTATTATTTTTCAATCAAGTAATAATTTAGTAAAAATGAGGTAAAAAAATATGAAAGTAGCAATTATTGGTGGAACAGGAGCACAAGGATTAAACATAGCTAAAAGATTAGCAATAGCTGGTGAAGATATTATTGTCGGTTCAAGAACCGAAGAAAAAGCATTGACAAAAGTTGATGAAGTTAAGGAATTGTTGTCAGATTATGAAGTGAATATATGTGGTATGGCCAATGAAGATGCCGCAAAAGAGGGAGAATTATTAATATTGACAGTACCTCTTGCAGCACAGAAATCAACACTGAATTCAATCAAGGAATTCGTGGATGATAAGATATTAATCGATGCAACGGTACCACTGGAAACTGCAATAGGTGGATCTCCTGCAAGATTTGTTGATTTGATGGAAGGTTCAGCTGCCGAAAGAACAGCTAAAATCCTTAAAAAGACAAGCGTTAAAGTCGTATCAGCATTCAACAACATTAGTAATTCTCACTTGGAAAATATTCCAGAACCTATAGATTGTGACTGTTTAGTATCAGGTGATGATAACGATGCCAAAAAAGTTGTAATGGAACTGATAGAAAAAATACCTGGAGTCAGATGTATCGACTGCGGAAAACTTGAAAAGGCACGTATGGTAGAAAAAATCACTCCGCTTCTTATAGGATTAAATATCAAATACAAGTCACATTATGGTGGATTAAGAATTACCGGTATTCCACAAATTGAAAAATAATATTTTTTCATTAATTTTTCTTTTTCAAATCTTTTTTTTTAGCAATATTCTTCAATGTCTATTCTATTTAAACATCTGATTCTATTTAAAAAACTGTAAAAACTAGTTTTTCCGTTAGTGTTTATGGGAGATTATTTTTTGCGTTGACGTCAAAAAAAGGTTTAAGGGGAGTTATATAAATGTATGGTGATGGCTTTTACAAAGCCTTTTCTCCCCTTTCGCCTGTTCTTATTCTGATAACTTCTTCTATATCCTTAATGAATATTTTTCCGTCACCTACATGTCCGGTTTTTGCGGCTTCACAAATTGCAGTAACGGCCTTTTCCACGTCCTCATCACCTACAACAGTCATGATTTGAATTTTAGGCAACAGATCAATTCTATAGCTTCTTCCACGATATTTTTCTTCGATACCCAACTGTTCACCGTGACCTTTAACGTCCATGACTGTAATACCTTTGCAGTCAACTTTTACAAGTGAATCCTTCACGGCATCCAATCGTTCCGTTCTAATTACTGCGGTTATTTCCTTCATATTATCAATCTCCTTATATTCTGTAACCCAGTTCTTCATGTTCGGATATGTCCAATCCTTCAATTTCAGTTTTTTCATCCACTCTAAGACCTACAGTCTTATCAAGTACTTTTGCTATTACATATGTCAGTATGAACGAATAGATTGCTACTGCTACAATACTTATTATCTGTATTCCCAGCTGTGTTGGATTTCCATACAGCAATCCTGCAACTCCGTTAATTGCCGGTGATGCAAATACTCCCGTGAGGATTGCACCCCATGTACCGCTCATTCCATGTACTCCGAATGCGTCTAATGCATCGTCGTAACCAAATTTTGGTTTTAAGTATGATATTGAGTAGTATGATATGAATACTGTTGTAAAACCTATGACAATTGAAGCTGGAACATCTACAAATCCTGCTGCAGGAGTAACTGCTACAAGTCCTGCAACTGCACCGGTAATTGCACCGAGAACTGATGGTTTTCCAGTTTTATATATATCTATTAAGACCCATGTAATCATAGCGACTGCAGCTGCGGTGTTTGTTGTTATCATCGCGTTTGCTGCAAGTCCATTTGCTGCTAAGGCTGATCCGCCATTGAATCCGAACCATCCAAACCATAATAATGCAGCACCCATTACAGCGTATCCTAAATGGTGAGGCAGTAATCTTGTATCTTTTCGAGGACCCAATAAGATGATTAGTGCAAGTGCAGCAATTCCAGAGTTAAGATGTACTACTGCTCCTCCTGCAAAGTCTAATGCACCCAGTTGAGCTAGCCATCCTCCACCCCATACCC
>MUZY01000166.1 GCA_003266065.1 Methanosphaera sp. rholeuAM130 | reverse complement strand
CAGCTGCTGCTGAGTTACTTGTTCCAAGGTCTATTCCTATTACTTTTTCTTGTGCCATATTATCACCTTATATTTTTTTTATTTTTATTTTTGAATTATGTTGTTAGCTTAAAAATTTTTGTTTTGTTATATCTATTTTTTACATACTATTACTTTTGAATATCTTATAACTTTTGAGTTTAAGGTATATCCTTTTTGTAAGTCTTGGATGATTTCATTGTTTTCATAATCATCATTTTTCTGTGTCATTAGAGCTTCGTGCTTGTATGGATCGAATTTTTGATGTTCTGTTTCGATTTCCTCTACTCCTTCATCCTTGAGTATTTTATCCATTTTCTTATAGATTAATTCTACTCCTTCACGCAGATCTTTATCTTCTTTTACCTCTAATGCTCGTCCTAAGTCTTCATAAGCCTCCAGTACTTTGAGTATTAAACCTTCATTGGCATACTTGACGAATTCCTGCTTTTCTTTTATTGAACGTTTTTTGAAGTTTTCGAAGTCTGCTTGTGATCTTTGAAGTTTGTCCCTGTATTCCTGTACTTGGTTTTCAAGTTGTTCTATGATTTCATCAGATGTTGTTTCTTTTTCTTCCTGTTTGTCATTGTCATCTGTTTTTTCATTTTTTTGAAGTTTGTCTTCATTGTCATCTGTTTTTTCAGATTCCTTTGTTTGTTTTTCTTCTTGAACTTCTTCATCTTCCTTATTGATTTTTTCTTTCTTTTCTTTTGTCATTCATTCACCCTTAACTCCTTTGTTTGTTTTAAAGGGCTTAATTATTATAGTTACCCTGAGTTATAAAACATTTATTTTCTATTTAATATTTTAGTTACATTTTGTTATATATACTTTATGATATTTTAGTTACCATTAGTTATAATAATATTTTTTTGCTATTACTAAGTTGATGTTAAATAGTATTTATACTTTACTATATTTTAGTAACCTTTGGTAATATTTATATATATTCTGCAACATAATATATATTATAAAAAAAGAGCACGAATAAAATAAAAGAAGATGATATTATGAATTTAGAAGCCGTATTAGATGTAATAGGCTGTAAAACAAGAAGGGACATACTTGCATTACTAACAGAGGAACCACGATTTGTTAGTCAACTATCAGAACAATTAAATGTAGGTCAAAAAGCAATCATAGGTCATCTTAAGGCAATGGAAGAACTAGGACTAATCAATCCGACATACCAAAAAATAGAACGAGGCAGACCAAGAAAATACTATGAAATATCACAGGGAGTTGAAATAAAAATCTTCATAAAGCCTGATACAATAAAAATGCACATGGTCGGTGAAGAATTCACGGAACTATACAACATAGAAGAACGCCTGATACGTGGAGATGAAGATGCGATAGATGACTTGAAAATATTAATTACAAAGTACAAAAATGCACAACGATATGCCGAAGACATACTAAGCCAAGTTGAAAATCCCGAAAAGCAAAAGTCAAAAACGATAATAACAGACATTAGAAAAACCAAGGCAATTCCCGAATTTAATGTGAAAAATTAATAAAGGTATAATAATACCAAACTACTAAATATAATATAATGATAGAAACTACATAACGACAAGTTATGATAAACTGCTAAAAAATAGATAATGGTGAAATTAATGGATAAAAAAATTATATTATCTCTCTTAGTTGTAGCCCTTATTGGAATAGTAGCAGCTACCTATCAGATTAACAATGGAGTGGACATTTTAAACCCATTATCAAATGTGGAAATAGAAGACACTCCCGTAACTGAAACATTAGAAGCACCAGCAGAAGCAGCAACAGATTTGAATACGCTGGCAGGTAACGATGCAAACAATAACAAAGACAAGGCAAAAGCAGGTGACACTGAAGTTGAAAATTCAGAACCCGTGAATGCAACCAGTACCGCTGCCAACACAAGCGGCAATGATGCAAATGCAAACACGACCGCTAATGCAAGTGGAAACAACAACCCTAATGCAAATGCAAGCGGAAACAACAATCCAACCGCTAACGCATCAAGCACGGGTAGTGGTCCTAACGTAAATGTACAATCAGCTGGAGATACAGGTAGTGTGACCGAAGGTCAATCCGGTTCAGGATCAGATTCTTCAAATCAAGGTTCATCACCACAAACTACAGTTCACGTACAACCGGCCACTGGAAACGCACCTTCCACCACGCCACAAACAGACTCACAAGGAAGTTCTGACAACAACGGCGAAATAAGCATTGACGCTGCAAGAAGCTTAGTTGAACAGTTCATACTTGAAAAATGGGCTGGAAACAAAGTGACCCTAAGTTACGGTACAACAGTAATCAACGATTATGGAGATAAATGTTACATTTATAACATGATTAATGACAATGGAGTAACAGAAGGTCAGGCTTCATACAACCTAAGAAATCAGACAATTGAAATAATGGACAACTCAGGAGCAGGTTATTAATCCGAAACTGAAAAAATTATTTCAAGCAGGTAGTTTAAACTATTTCATTAGAGTTAATTAAGAAAATTAAAAAAATATTTGAGAAGAATAATTCTCAAGTTATTTCTTTTTTTGAAAAAATGATTTGATGAAAAATTATAAAAAATAATTGAATTGAGACAATTATTAAATATAGAAAATGACCAAAACATAGTAAAGTATAATAAGGATAATGAATATAACATTATATAGTATTTGTATACTATTTTTATATGGGCCTGTAGCCTAGACTGGATAGGGCGTTGGACTTCTAATCCAAAGGCCGGGGGTTCAAATCCCCCCAGGTCCGCTATATTTTATCATCTATTTTTAAAAAATTTTTAATAATTGATTATCATAAGTTACATGGGTTTGTAGCCTAGCCAGGATAGGGCATCAGACTCCTAATCTGAAGACCGGGGGTTCGAATCCCCCCAAATCCGCTTTAAACTCTCAATTAAAGAACATTAATTATTTTTCCAACGATTATATGAATATTTTTTTAATTAAAAAAATCCTTGTTTTAAGATAAGAAATAGCATATTCCCTAAAATAACAATGAATAATAATGAATATACTGCAAAATAAAATGAGAAATCCAAGATAAATAAAAAAAGATTGTTGTTTTGGAGATTAAAATTAAAAATGTTTGATAATTAGTTATGTGTTAACTAACTAATTTATTCAATTGTTCTGCCTAATACATGACCTACTAATGTAATTACAATAAATCCAAAGATTACGTACATTAGAATAGGTAAAAAGTCAATAGCTATTTCCATATTATTTACCCCTTATTTTGATTAAAATCATTAGGTATTAAACCCTTGTTAATATATAAATATTTAATCGATATATTATTTATAATTTATTGGAAACTACATATGTGGATTTTCATAATCGGCATGATTAATATTTAATGCAGGAGACTACATCCCACCGATTTCATAATCGACTTGTCCATAAAGTCCCCCGCGACCTACGATTACGTTTAACTCATTATTTCTGTAGATTTTAATTACCCTGGCCAGTAACTTATCATGAGAGGATATTTCATCGATATCCACCCGTGTAAGAATATCAATCTCACTGCCGAACAATTCAAGTAACTTCTCATATCTTAGCTGAACAAACTTTGTAGTAACGCCCTTGTCATATATGGCACTCAATAACTCTGCAAGCGGCAGGATATACGTGTATGGAGGACGACCATCCGGATGATGCGGCACGTCATAATTTGACAGTTCGGTGATTCTGCCGAGAACTCCCTTTTTAATTCTTCCACCGCAACTGCATTTCATATTTAAGCGGGAAGCCTCCTCCAATGAATATATTTTATAACAGGATATGCAACCAGTTTCATGATACTTTCCCATTCGGGGATCCAATCCGTAATTTCCAATGACGTGATTATTTTTAATTGCATCAGCCAAGGATTCATAAGACAACTCATCCAATTCAATTCTGTTAAATTCCCTGGCTATCCTATGTGGCCATGGAGAGTGACTGTCGGAATTTGTCAAGAAGGTATACCCGTTAAGTTCTTTGATTCTGTCTGCCAGATATGTGTCTGCCGAAAGTCCTAACTCCACAAAGTCCGCTCTGGCATTATAACAATCGGTTATGGAATCATACTCCTTGTATAATCCAGTCCATGGCGTAAATACATGTGCCGGTCCAATAATGCAATTATATTCATGGGCTATTTCAAGTATATGACTTGGATTCATCCTTATCTTTGGTCTTCCATCAGCGTCCATATCCTTTGTAACAAATTCATCCCTCATAGACCATGCTACATCGATTGACGGTATGATTATTAAATGATGAATGCGACGATTATCTTCAACTTCAACGGTAGTAATAAAATTAGTGGATGATTCTTCAACGGATTGCTTGCTGGTGTAAATACCCGTATTGCCGATTTGCGTTAACGATTCTTCAAGATGAGTCAACCAGCCGGAATGAAATGCATCCCCCGTAGCTATCAGATCGATTCCCTTTTTCTGACATTGCGCAGCTATCGTTGGAACTGTCATATTCTTGGAGGTGGCCATCGAATACTTACTGTGTATATGTAAATCAGCATTGATTATCATGAAAATCTTTTAAAAAAAAATAGGATGATGAATTTAACCTATGTATCTTAAATCATCATTTGGTTTATTTACCTGTGGTTCCATGCCTAATGGACCTAGTTGAGCAGTATTTGCCAATTTTTTAAGGGTATCCTCTACCTGTTCGTTGATTTCCTCCAGGTCTATTTCAAACTGCAATATTTCAAACAATACCAGCAGCATTTCTTTGGCAGCACTTGGATCTATATAAAAACCGGGAGTTTCACCCATTAAACATACTGCATCTATACCCATTTTTTCAGCGTAATATAGCAATAATCCGCTGGCACCTATTATTGCCCCACCTTCATCTTTCCTGATTGTTGTATTTTCGATTTCAAGCACTTCATCTATCAATTCCTTATTATTGCCTGCTACACAGATTCTGCTTTTTTCAATCATTTCACCTGTTCCAAGTCCGCCAAGGGTGAATATTTTTTTGGCATTTTTATCCTCAAAGTAGTTTGCAAGTATCTTGGATATTATTATTTGCCCTTCAAAGTCGGATGCCTGTGAATTACCGGTGAGCAATATCAAATCCTGATTATATTTTCCAACATCCTTCAAATAGTAGAAATCATTTTTCATATGTTCTATTAATCCGTTCTTCTTCATGGTTACCTGTGGTGGGAAATAATCTGATTCCAACTCTGCAAACTTTGTTGCATCCAATTGTTTGATTATCTGATCCACAACTATTTTACCGACAAATCCAATACCAGGTAATCCTTCAAGTACTATGGGATTTTCAAGCTCTACTTCTTCAATTTCTTTAATTTTTGTTTCTAATTCCATTTTATTACTCCGTTGTGTTTGATTATTTGATTAAAGGATTTATATCCCATTCCTCTTTCTTTATTTTTCTTCTGTATTTTCCATATTTGTCCTGTGGAGAGTATCTTGGCGGGAATATAACTCCTACTTTATTGTTACATTGAGGACATGTCTCTTTTAAGGTGTATTGTCCACATTCTTTACATTTTTTCATACGAAATTTCATATTATATATATTGATTTTATAATTACTTAAATCTATACATGCAAATATGAAATCACATCCTACCGATAGGAAAGTCATAGCTGAAATAATCATTTCTCAGATATGCAATCATAAATAACGTTATGTGCCTATGTGAATTTACACTTGAAATATATGTCTAATCGTTTTTAAAGAGGAGTTACTTATGACTGCTCATAAAGCTTTCAACCTCATCACTTATTTTATATAACTGTGATGAACCTACATGTCCAAGGTATGAATTATAGCATACAAGCTTAGAATTTTCTATAAGTGCATGCATAGGTACGCCATCAAGTTCCGGTGGGAAATATTGGTCTTCGTATATTGCTATAATCAACGTATCTGCAGTAATGTCGCCAACGATAGATGTCAAATCATAATTAAGGGTTGCAATATTCCTATAATACGCGTCGAGAACATTTTCCTGTGCATCCTCCTGTGCAAATTCATCCATGTACTTGTTTATTTCTTCTATAGGCTGATCCATATAGAATTGTCTTGATAAACCAAAAGAGTACATGGCTTTGCTTGACAACATCAATGACCTTTTTAAATCAGATTTTACTTTCCCGTTATTGAAATCAGGATCAGATTCAATGATATCATTCATTAGCTTAGAGAGAATATAATTCTGTCCACCGACCTTATAACTACTGACAAGAGATATCAAAAAATCAATGCTGTCCGGGTATACGCTGGCCCAACAGATTGCCTCAAATCCACCCATTGAATTTCCAATCAATCCCCTTGGATGAACTATGTTTAATGCATCCTTCAAGAACTTCCTATTGAAGTTAACCATATCCAATATACCATACTCCGGATAATCAGCGTTTAAACCTGATACGCTGGGACTGCTACTGCCACTAGTTCCAAGAGTAGATAATGATACGAAAAATAGCTTATCGGTATCGAATGGCATGTCTTTGCCAATCAAACTGCTGATTCTTTTTATTGATGCATAATTGCCACTGGTTCCATGGAAATATATGACCGCATTGGTGATGTGACCTTCATCATCATATATGGGAGTTCCCAGCGTTAAATATTCCACCCTTTGTGACTGTAATTTTCTTCCACAGAGAAATTCAAATTCATCCAATATGTAATACTTAGCTTCAATTGATTCAATATCCATAATAATCAAATCCAATTATTAAAAAAAAATAGTTTAAAAAATAGTTTAAAATGATGATAAATTAATTATCATCCAATTCACGATGGAAAGTACCTTCCCCATCATTATCTTCAACAATACTTATACATTTATCAGCTGATTCTCTTAATATTTTCTCAGCTGTAGGGTAATCCTGTGCTGTTACCATAATTCTATACTTTGGAGCTCCAACACATTGAACTTCAACATTATCATTTTCAATAGATTGAAGTGCTTCTTTTATTACTTCAACACCATTGGATTTGTAGGAAGTAATATCCACATAACCGGTAATTTGAACTTCAGGAGTTGAGATGTTCTTTTTAGCTACATCGGTTAAGACTCTAGCCCACTGTTGATCTATATCAATATCCAAAAGTACACTTTCACCATTATCGGATGCCAATTCAAATCCTTCATACAAGTCTCCAAATTCATCCATTATTAGATATCCCACTTCATCATATGCTTCATCCAATGACTTATCCAATTCCTTGGCAGATATTTCCAATAACTTTTCGGCTTTTTGTTCTATTTTCCATTGCTGAATTCTACGTGTTCTTTGATCTTCACGAATACGTTTCAATGATACATCCACATGACCTTTCTTTGGATTTACTCGCAATACCCTTGCTACAATTTTTTGATTTTCACGGACATAATCACGAATATTTTTAACCCATCCGGAAGATACCTCGGAAATATGAATAAATGCTTCTTTACCTTCATATTCCTCTAACTTTGCAAATGCCCCATAGCTTAATACATTATGGATTGTTCCAACAATCAGATCACCTTCTTCAGGCCATTCCTTATTTACACGTACCATAATATCACCTGATTTAGCAATCCGCTATTATATTATTTAATGTTCTAAAACTTCTACAATTTGAGCATAGATTTTGGAACGACCACCTTTTGGTTCGACTAATGTTTTGCCACAAATAACACATTTGACTGTACTTGCTGCATGGTCGAATATAATTTGATGGTTTTCACAATCGCCACATTTAACTTTTAAAAAATTACTTTCCTGTTTGGACATTAATAGCCCCTCCTTTTTTTATTTAATATCCTATAAAAAAAAATAATGCTATAATCATCTGTTTTACAGTATTATAACATTATTAGTTGATATCTTATTCTGATACAAATTCCACTTTTCCTGCACGGAATCCTGAACCTTTAATGTGAGCTTTTCCACATTCCTTACATTTGTAT
>MUZY01000237.1 GCA_003266065.1 Methanosphaera sp. rholeuAM130 | reverse complement strand
ATATTTAACAGCATTGATAAATTATTAACCATATGATTTGAATGCATGAATACAAAAGGTGTTTAATATGGATATAAAGGAAAATTTAATAAATGCACTTCATGGAAAGGAATGTGAAAAGACCCCAGTTACAGCTTTCCCTTCGGTATTGACAACGGAACTGCTTCAAAAAGCACATACCACCTTTGATGAGGCAAACCACAACCCTGAAAAAATGGCCGAGGTAGCAACTTCATTATATGAATATACAGGCCTTGAAGGAATAACGATACCACTCGACCTATGGTTTGAATCAGAATCCCTTGGTCATTTTTTTGAAAGGGAGGAAGGTTCGCTTAAACCGGTAATCATGAAATCTCCCTTTGAAACGCCTGAAGATGTTGAAATTCCATCAGATTTTATTAATACTGGACAATTTCCAATCATAGAAAAGGCGGCAGAAATAATTCATGAAAAATATGACGATAAAAACGTGCCAATCATAGGCGAGGTAACCGGTGCATTCAGCTTTCTGACGGATTTGGTTGATTTGGGTACGATAATTAAAATGCTAAACAGCGACTATTTTGAAATCGATGATGCCCTTGAGGAGATTAATAATAGTTTAATGGAAGAAATCGACTTTTATCAGGAGATAGGTGTTGATTGCATAGTCGTTAACGATCCCAGTTCAACGGCAAGGATTTTGAAGCCCAAATTATTTGAAGATTTGGTTGAGCCGTACTTGATTGAATTATCAGATTATATGGATGTTCCGGGAGTATTGCACATCTGCGGTGATACGAATTCCAATCTGGAGCATATGCTTTCATGCGGATATGAGGGACTTAGCATATCGCAGGAAGTGGACATAAGTTATGCAAGACAAATCAAGGAAACAATTGCAAGCGACAGCGTCATTTGTGGAAACCTGGACATTGGTGAAACATTGCTCATGAAGAATGCAGATGGCGTTAGGGAAGATTCCATGAAGTGTCTTGAGAAGAAAGTGGACATATTGGGGCCAGGATGCAATATTGCCTACGAAACACCTTTAAATAATATTAAAGCCATGGTCGAAACCAGAAACGAGTACTTCGATAAACGTGCATAACCCCCACCAACTTCTTTTTAAGGGAATTGTTACAGTTAAAAAGAGATGTTTATTATACTTTGTTGAAAAACCAATATGAACGTAGTGAATACAATTATAACACAAAGAGAAAAGATAGGATTAACCAGAAAATGATGAAATAAACCAAAAAATGAAATTAAATAAAAGATAATTTAAAATAAAAAGAGAAGAAAAAAAGTAGTCATTCATTTGAAAATGAACAAATATTCTTGTTTTTAACTGGCTTTGACTGGATTATACACTAATCTTCTAGCACCTAAAGCAATTGCCAAGGAATTTGTTACTGTTATCTGTTTATCTCCCAATATTAATTTTCTAAATAGATCTCCCAATCCTCCACCGGTCAGGACATCCATTACAAAATCTCCAAAGTTTGGATTTTCAATACCCAGATATCTTTCAAGATAATATGATAATGTTTCTCTTCTTAAATATGCTATAAGCATAGCCGTCAATAAGAACAGTATTATCATCAGTATGAATCCCACAGGATAGAACATAACTGGGGATATTGCCTTTGCAAGTACTGATGAAACCAATGCGAAACATATACCGAGTGCAACTCCAAAGGAATGATTACCAACCTCTCCCATCATGATATATCCAGAGTAGTCCTGTGAAATGTATCCTAGACAGATTACAAATAGGAGTACAGGAAGATAGTATGATGATGAATGCATTAATATTAATATTGTGAAGGATACTATTGACATTATCAATACCGTTATACATGCGACTCCAGGTTCCATGTCTGCAATATTGAATATTTGTACCATGAGTGCCACCAATATTGCTATTGGACCCATTATATAAAAACCCCACAGCATTACAATTATTATTCCCAGACCTCTAAACAACTGTCCTACTTCAAGGTATGATGTTAACTTCTTACGTCCTATCAAGTCATCGATAAAAGCGGTTATCCCAATAATTCCAATCAGATAATTATATGGCTTAGGGAACAATAGAACCATTACTATAAATGGTGCTAATCCTACGCCTTTCGGTATTCCACCCCGAATATCTTCGAATAAGTTTCCTTTGATTTTTGTAAACAATACTGTGAATATTGTCGTTAAGATTAGAGTAAGTATCAATCCAACTATCCATAACATATAAATTTCCATTTACTCACCCTTCGTAATTATTAATGTAACAGCACATAACTTCTATAATACCAATCATTTATTTTATTATTTATGATAAGTACTGTTATCACTATATTATATTTTAGTTTATTATACATTTAAATATAATTATTTGATTTTCAAAAAAACTAAAAAAAAGTTTTAAAAAAAGTTAACGGATGAATGAATTTTTTCACACGGGATATCTTAAAAAGGCAGCTATAGAACCTAATGCAGCCAATTGTTTTCCTCCATCGTGTTGACTGCTAATTATCTCTATACTTCCGCCCATATTCTCGGTTGTATTCATTATACTTTGTATATTGTCTTGTCTTACCAGTTCATCCACTACCAGCAATTTTTCTATCGCTCCCATATTTGCAGCATTGTTTACTTGACTTAATCCATAGGTTACAAGATTTGATGATTTTCCAATATTTTCCAGCAACCTATTTACGGAGGATATTTCTGTTGCTATTTTTGCATCTTTCGTCAAGTTTTCTATCAGCCCGTTTTTAAGCACTTCCTGTATTCCTGCATGTCCCCCTGCACCTGTGCTTTCAAGTACCGCCTTATTGGCCAGTTCAGGATGTTTCTCTTCCAGATAATTGTAGTAGTCATTCTTGGTAAATCCGGGACCTATGATGATTAGCTTATTTATGGGCATATGTTGGCCAATCAGTTTTGTAATATCTTCATAGTACTGTCTTATTTTCTCTTTCCTGCTTTTATCTATGTTTTGTTTACCGCTTATCTCACCGATTATAGGACCTACATAATCTATTCCATACTGTTTTATCAAACCCAATTCGGTATTGTTATCCTCTATTGCCACGATGATTTCATTTGCCCTGTTTGATGCATTTACCGCTTGAGTTAGCCTATCCAGTGACCATTTATTCCATTTCTTTTGGATTTTTAGGCTATTGTTTATCTGCATATTTATGGTGTGATGTGAACCAAGAGGTATTAGATCTTCGGGTCCCGATTCAATTATTCCCGTGAATCTCAATACCCCAGTATACTTGTGAAAAGATATCTTTTCTACACGCAATCCAAGATAGAACGTTTTCTTGACTCCTCTGTCGGCTCTTGTCTTTCCGCTGTTTGTATCCTGTATTCTTCGCGTGGTTAATGTAGATATGTAATCGTTTATTTCCACTATGTGTGATAGATGCCATAAATCATCGAGTGTTTCAGGTACTACTTCAATTAATCCTATTTTCTTATCCTGATTTTTAATTTGCATAATGAATCCTCTATTCTGTTATATATAATTAACAGGCAATATAATTTTTCAGTAATAATCATTTCAAATAATAGTAATACTTTTATATTAAAAAAAACAAAAAATGTATTACAAACAATGTAGGTGAACAACAGAATATTATGAACAAACAACAAAGACAAAATTTAGTAAAAGCTGTGGAACAAGCAGCACCATGGGAAAAAATATCAACATCCCTCGATGGTGTTTACATAGTCAAAACGCCGACACACAACAACTGTCAAACCGTATTCATAGAATTGAATCCCTCGCTGAACGGACAGCCGACAAAAAGAAGGGGCATATACCTGAAAAGTAGTGATGAATTAAACAAGATTCGAAAAATATGTGAAAATGAGAAACTCGATGAACTTATGAATGTCATCACCCAATACTATTCAAAGAAAGAAATGCCCATAATAGAAATATAAAAAGGTACAAAAATAAAAAATAAGCAAAAAAATAGTAGAGGATAGATAAAGTATGACTAATGATAATCTTAACATTACAATTATAGGAGCAAGCAAAGGACTGGGTAAATGGATTGCCTGCAAATTAATTGAAGATAATTATAATGTTAAAATCACAAGTCGAAACAAGGAATATGGTGAAAGGATTGCAGAAGAGATAGGAGCCAGTTATGAAAACGACAACATCAAAGCCGTAAGCGATGCAGATATAATCATATTTAGTGTACCTATTGAGAATATGATTGATACCATAAAAATAGTTGCACCGCATGCTCCTGCCGGATGTCTGTTAGTAGACGTTAGCTCTGTAAAGATAGACGTTACCAATGCGTTGCTCAAATATACTCCGTCCGATTGTGAAATACTTCCATGCCACCCAATGTTTGGACCCAGAGTTCCACACATCGACGGTCAAGTAGTCATTTTAACGCCACTTGAAAATAGATGCGACACATGGTACGATAAAGTTATAGAATATTTGAAGCAAAAGCGCACAAATATTGTAATCAGCACTCCCGAAGAACACGATAAAACTATGAGTGTTGTCCAGGGGCTTACACATTTTTCATATATCAGCATTGCATCAACCATCAAAAAGCTGGATATAAGTGTCAAAAAGTCACGGGAATTTGCCAGCCCAATATATGCATTGATGTTGGATATGATTAGCCGTATTGTTTCGCAAAACCCTTACCTCTACTATTCCATTCAAAAATCAAATAGCTTAACGTCAATGGCAAGGAATGCACTTATTGAAGAAAGCATCAAGTTAGCAGGATATGTTGATGAAGATGATGTGGATTCTTTCGTCAACAATATGACCGAATCGGCAAAACATCTAAACGAATTCGAAGAAGCCCTCGGTAGATCAGATAAGGCAATAAGCGTATTGACGTGGGAAGTAAACTACCTGACCGAATCAATCGGCAAAGAAGTCGGTCTCGAACACCAGTACTCGCACAATATTCATGTGGGCATAGTCGAAGATGTCGATGCCAAAACGGTTATACTGAATGAAAACAATAAAAGCGTTAAATTGAGGTTATCCAACGTAAGAATACTCAGTGACAAAGAGTTATACCAGTGGAAAAAGGATAATCTGAAATTATATTCCTTTGATGTGTCAGTAGTATTGGATGACGATTGTGACAAGGACATAATTCTTGATTTATTGGATAGACTTGATGAGGTGGTCAGCGTTGAATTGATAGACGAATATCATGGACAGCAAATCAGGGACAACCAGGTAAGTCTAACATTCCATTACACGACTTTTAACAAGGAGGACAGGGATATCGTTGAAAAATACCTTAAAGGCATTGGAGGAAAAATCAGATAATTCACTTTTTTCTTTATAATAAACCAAACCTCTTTTTTTTATTCATTGATTTTTATATAATTTTTTTAGAATTTTTAGATAACTTTCAATTTAAGTCATGGGCTATCCCATTGTTTAATGGTCCAATTTAGCGAAATAAATTTTCATATAATTTTTTGTATTTTAGTAACCTTTATATACTAAAAGAAATAAACTTATAATTACAAAAAGTAAATAAAAGAAATCATAAACATTAGCTAAAATAAACCAAGAAATTATTAGTTGATTAATTAAATTCATAATCATTATTCATAAAATAAATAACGGAGGAAAAATACCATGGAAAACGAATTAAAATTAAAAGTAGCAGAAGCATTTTCACAATCTGACATAGGTCGTTCTGTCGCAAGGATAGACCCTAAATGTATGGAAGACTTAAACCTTAAAGATGGAGATGTAATCGAAATAGAAGGAAACAAAATCACAACAGCAACAGTAATAGCATCCCAATCAGATGTCAGCCTAGGTATACTGAGAATAGACAGTTACCTAAGAAGAAATGCCGGAACTTCAATCGGTGAAGAAGTAACAATAAGGCCTGCACAAATCAAAGAAGCAAAAAAAGTAAAATTAGCACCGGTAGACCAGGAAATAGCAATACAAGGAAATCTGAACGGAGTATTCCTAAACAGAATAGTAAACAAGGGTGACATCATAGTAACAGGCGTAAGAAAACCACACCCAAAACCAAATATGATGTTCGACGACCTCCTAAACCAGATGATGTCCGGCATGGCATCCATTGGAGAAATAAAACTGGCCGTAGTAAACACCAAGCCCTTAGGTCCGGTTAAAATCACAGACTCAACACAAATCGAAATGGAAACCAAACCCGTAGATCCAAGCAAATTCGAAGGAGTTGAAAACCTCATAGACGTATCATACGAAGACATCGGTGGACTGGAAAACGAAGTTAAAAAAATCAGAGAAATGGTTGAAATTCCACTTAAAAGACCAGAACTCTTCAAGCAGCTGGGAATATCCGCACCTAAAGGAGTACTGTTACATGGACCACCTGGAACCGGTAAAAC
>MUZY01000263.1 GCA_003266065.1 Methanosphaera sp. rholeuAM130 | reverse complement strand
ATATTAGTATTTGATTTTGTTTTTTTATTTGTTGTTGTTCTATATTGTGTATTTTTATTATGTTTTGTGCTGTTGCCATTAGTAATTGTTGTGTTAAAGCTTTTTCTTGTCCTATTACATAGTATTGTCTGCAGTTTAGGTTGTGTTTGTTGTGTGCGAATTTTGATTCAGAATTTGGCATACGCTTTTTATATTCTTCTTTGGCTTCATCTGTTTCCATACGATAATGTAGTTTTTCAGTTGGTTCACTAACATAATCGGTTATTACTTTAGTTGTCATATTTTCTGTTAAGCATTTATCTCGTACAGGACAATTAGCACATGCCGTTCCATAATATACTATTACATCCTTGAATTCTTTATGATATATGTTTTTCATTTCCAGTTTTTCTCCTTCAGGGCAGATGTAGCATTTATTTTCTTCATCCCAAGTCATGTTGTATTTTCCGTATCCACGCGATTTTTTTGTTTGTCGTTGTGATGGTCGTCGTAGCTTGTCTTTGTCTTTGGAAGCTTTTCGTTTGTCTGGCATGTATAATATCATTCCAGTTTCATTTTCTGTAAAAGCTATTCCTTCATAATTGAAGTATCCATAATCAGCTAATAGGCTGGTACCGTTGAGTCTTTCTTTTACTTCTTCAAGTGTTAANNGTTACATCTACGGCTATTATGAGTCTGTTTTTATTGTCTACCATTATTTGTTCATTGTATCCTGGTTGCATGATGTTGTTTTGTTGGTACTTTTTGTGTAGTTGTTTGATCCTGTGTATGTGGTTGTTATGTTGTTTTTTCCTATGGTGTTTGCTGTGATGTTTATGTTGTAGTTTCCGTATTTTGTTGTTGTTAGTGTGTATGTTTTATTGTTTACTTTTTTTTGGATTTTTTCGTATGCTATGTTTTTTCCAGTGTTGTCTGTTAGTTTTCCGTATATGCACACTTTTCCTCCAATGGTTGTGTTTTTTGTACTTCCTAGTGTTAGTATTGTTTGTTTTTTGTTGATGGTTGTGGTGCTTGTATTTGTGCTTTTAGTGTAGTATTGGTTTTGTATGTTGCTGTTATTATGTTAGTTTCTGTTGTGGTTGGTGTTATTTTGATGTTTTAGTTCCCATATTTTGTGGTGTTGTTATTTAATGTGCTGTTTTGTATTGTTATTTCACCCTTCTCGTTGTATATTGCACCTCCTCCTCTTTTTTCTGTGTTTTTTTGAGTATATCCGTTTTTTAGTGTGATGTTTTTTCCTGTTATTTTGAATATTCTTGTTACTTTTTGTGCGTCTATTGTGTGTCCATTACCATCAATGATAATGTCA
Source organism: Methanosphaera sp. rholeuAM130 (assembly GCA_003266065.1). Taxonomy (GTDB): domain Archaea; phylum Methanobacteriota; class Methanobacteria; order Methanobacteriales; family Methanobacteriaceae; genus Methanosphaera. The sequence continues at coordinate 231 of MUZY01000263.1, read as the reverse complement.
TCAATATCTATTAGTATTCCTTCAGGATTTTCATCATCTTCCCCCTCTTCTAATATCACATCACTAACTAGTGTTATTTCTTTTTGTCCACTATGTATTAGTTGATCTAGTATGTGAAGTTTTCAGATGATTTTTTATGTTTATTTGATTTTATATTATGGAATGTGGTGAGAAGTTTAGGATTTATCCTAGTGATGAACAGGAAGTTTTAATAAATGAAACTTTTGGCTG
>MUZY01000154.1 GCA_003266065.1 Methanosphaera sp. rholeuAM130 | reverse complement strand
GACAATCACTTGCAACAATCATATCCGAACAGGCTAAAGATTTAGGTATTGAAGTAGTATTAAAATCAGCTGATTGGGATACAATTTACACGAAAATGTACTCACAGGCTGTTGTAATGCAGCAATCATCAGATAACCCATACTCTGCGGTATATCAGCAATACTACAGTAAGGATAAGGAAGGATATCTAGAATCCGACTACAGAAACCCTAACGCATACAACAGTTCTGAAGTTGACGCAATCCTTGATCAAGGTATGAGTGCAGGCAGCCTGGAAGATGCATATCAATACTGGAGCAAAGCAGCATACACGGGAAGTGGAGCAGGATTTGGTCCTAACGGTGATGCACCATGGCTATGGGCTGCAGACAACCACTTCGGATATTTCGTCAAAAATGACATCAACATGGGAACCATATCCAAATTAGGTCAGGATTACTACTGTAACATTCTGGATTGGACTCGTGAAGGTTCTTCAAGTTAGATAATTAAAAGTTTTTAAACTTTTAATTTTTTATTTTTTTATTAGGAGGCTTTTATTTTTGAATAATAAGACAAAACTATTTATTAGAAATAAAGCAATTCATTTTATAGTATTAATGTTAGCAGTAACTATTTTTAGTTTTATATTACTTGAATTATCTCCTATTGACCCTGTAAACGCTTACCTTAAACAGGCAGTAATCAGTCCCGAACAGAGAATTTTATTGGAACAATATTGGGGCGTAAATCAACCATTAACCACAAAGGTATGGGGTTGGCTAAGTAACTTATTGCAAGGTAACCTTGGAAATTCCCTGATATACCGCATACCAGTTATTGATGTTATTAAGGAAAGATTCATGGCATCATTTGTATTAATGGCAATTTCATGGGTATTAAGCGGATTATTCGGATTTGGACTGGGAATAGTTGCTGGTAAGAATAAGGGTAGCTGGATAGATAAACTGGTTAAACTGTACTGTTATATCCTGCAGTCAGCACCATCATTCTGGATAGGTCTGGTTATTCTAATAATATTCTCAGTAGAACTGGGATGGTTCCCTATCGGAATGAGCGTGGCTATTGGAACGGCCAGCAGTGACGCAACGATATGGCAATGGCTTGCAAGATTGGTACTGCCGACATTGACATTGAGTCTGGTCGGTGTAGCCCCTATTGCAATGTATACAAGAAATGAATTGGTAAACGTATTATCATCAGATTACATTTTATTTGCCAGAGCCAGAGGAGAATCTGGTTGGCCGTTAATTGAAAGACAGGCCTTAAGAAATGTACTCTTACCCGCTTTAACCTTACAATTCCAAAACTTCGGAGAATTGTTTGGTGGAGCGGTACTTGTAGAACAGGTATTTTCTTATCCTGGAATCGGACAGACAGCTGTAATAGCAGGACTTCAAAGTGACGTGACTTTACTATTGGGAATAGTATTGATAAGTGCGGTATTCGTATTTGCGGGAAATTTAATGGCAGATATACTGTACTTCTTTGTCGATCCAAGAATTAGGGAGAATGAGAACCTTGACAGAAACTGAACAAAAAGCAAAAGGATTCTTAAATCTTAATTTAAGAACAAAAACCCTATTAATCATAGTCATTGCATTTGTGATACTGTTTTCAGTATTTTTAAGCAATTATTTCATTGACCATACGGCTGTATTGACCAGTGATTTCTACAACATCAATCAGCCTCCATCCTTCGAACATTGGTTTGGAACCGATTGGATGGGTCGCGACATGTTCATGCGTACATTGCTCGGTCTTGGAATAAGTATAGGAGTAGGTGCATTCGCTTCAGTAATAAGTACCATAGTGGCAATAATATTAGGAGTATTTTCAAGCGTCAATGTCCTAGTGGATGAATTTGTAACTGCCGTAATCGATCTGTTCGGTTCAATTCCGCATATACTCTTGATTATTTTG
>MUZY01000113.1 GCA_003266065.1 Methanosphaera sp. rholeuAM130 | reverse complement strand
GTACAATAATTAGAAAACTGATTGAAATAATAAATTAGTTAAAATTAGAAAATAATGGGGGGAAAAGAGGGTTTTAATTTTAATTATCTTTTATATTGTCCTTTCATATTTCTCATCTAATAGAATAAAATATTAACCTTCAAATATAAATAATTAATCAGAAATGAAAGGGTTTGCTATTTATGATGGATTTTAATCAATACTTCAATGGCTTGAAAAAGACCATAGAGGGAAAGGATAATTATTACTTCTTAGTCAACGATACTAATAATGAAATAAGACAGCATTACGATGATAGTTATCAAAGTTCCATTGATATAAACAGGTTCATAAATAGCGTCAATTCCAGGAAAAAGTACTTTTTTTCCAAAGGCATCAGCTATGAATTTTTTGTAGTGCCCGATAAGAGCATCACTGCACGTGACTTTTTACCGTTTGAAACTTCCAATCCAAAAAGGATAACAGACCAACTTGAAGGATTGGTAAATGACCTAAAAAATATAGTGACAATAGATGACCTGCTTAAAAACGATACGCATATTTCGGTCATGTCCTCACTCAAGGTGACCCCTTACATACTATCCGTTTTGCATGGAGGTAATCCGGATAGTTATGCACAGAAAATAAGGGAAAAGACACATGTGGAAATGGTCGATCATAAGGGAGACCTATTCTTCACGGTCAACTGGTCATATCCACAGGATGAACGCTTTAAAAAACATGCTCATATCCAGCTTGAGAATCTGGCGTTAAATGAGGAATGTAAACATGTGGAACTTGAAGACATACCTGAGGAGTTTAGGTTTGTATCAAGAAGGAAATCGGAATATTACATAAATCCAAACAGCATCAGCGATAAGAAGGCATTGGTTCTAAGGGATTCGTCCACCAATTCATTAATCACGTCATTGATTGCATATTACAGGGAAGTCTTTTTCTACTGGGATCACTGGTACTTCAATAAGCAACTGGTCGAATGGTTTAATCCGGATGATGTTATAGAAATAAGAACAGAAAGATTTATGGAAAATCCACATTATCCAACATGTGAAAACGATTTCAAAGTAAAACAGGATTTGATACTTAATCTGGATGAATTCAAGTCATACGATAAGAAACTGGATGTCAAATTCAATGTCATGGATTATTATAATAGGATTATTGATTCGGGTGTGGACATATACGTAAATGATGAATTGTTTGCAAGCGATTATACAAGTGGCGGCATATTTGATAAAAGCTATGATATGTCCGCATACCCAATAGACAAATATAATATCACGGTAACAGTTAACCCGACGGATACCACCAATGAATTCCAGTTCACAAGACAGATAATAGTATCCGAGGATATAAAGAAATATTTCACCGGGTTAAAGTCATCGTTGAAGGGTTTGGACAATACATTCTTTTTGGTAAACGACAATGAAAACGAGTTGCTGCAACACTACGATTTGGAGTATAATTCGCCGTTGAATATCCGGGATTTCAAATTAAGTCTCCAGAGCAAACGGAAGTATCTTGCAGGCAAAAACATTAAGTTTACCCAATTTATTATACCTGATAAGAGTGTTGTATTGAGAGAATATCTTCCATTTGAGACGGCTGTGCCAAACCGTAATTGGAATAGCCTAAAAAACTATTACTATGATTTATCAGAGGTAATTAAAGGGGATGATTTTCTGGTAAACGATACTAAGATAACTTCCCAAGCAGCCGTTAAGGCGGTCAGTTACATAATCTTCAAAACCTTTAAGGAAAAATCATTCAAGGAGATCAGGGGGCAATTGCTAGAGAAATTCACTTCAAGTGTCGTCTGTCATCAGGGGGATTTGTTTACCGATAACAGCTGGTCGTATGATAAGGATGATGTATATGAAATGTACTCCCGTATAAATGTGGAGGAATTATCATTAAAGTCTGAAATTATCAACAGGCAAATACCTTTAAAATTCAGTCAATTCAACAATGTGGCTTCAAAATATCTGTTCAATCCGGATAGCATTAGCGATAGGAAAGCATTGGTAATTTGTGATAAGTCTGCACATCCACTGTTTGATGCCTTTACGGCATACTTTAGGGAAGTATTTTTCTATCATGACTTCTGGTATTTTAATAAGAATCTGATTGATTATGCGGATTTTGATGTTGTAGTGGAAGTAAAATCGGAAAGATTTTTGGATACTGCGTTAACCTTTATAATCAATGATAAGTCAAGGATATTGATTCCTGTGAAAATCAAGGTCAACCGTTTGGAAATTAATGACAATGAGTTGATTGTGGATATCAATTGTATGGATATCAGGAACATGCCTGTAGATTCAATGGTTAAAGTTTATATTGATAATGAATTGATAATGGAAAATAGCTTAACGGACGGCAATTGTATTTTTAATTGGAATGTCGAAGGATTGGACAGTGGAATTCACGAATTGAAAATACGCTTGGATGAATCTGACTCCACTAAGGCAAGAGTTGTAACGAGAGAATTTAACGTGATTTAATGGAAGTTTTATAAATGTTTAGGAAGAGACATGACAAAAGATATATATTTGAAAAATTGGAAGCTTTTCATCAGATGGACATGACCTATGATTCAGGTAGGATATTAAGTTCAATGTGTACAAAACCTGATGATATTGCATTGGAGGCATTCCGGATGTTCATCGAAACTAACTTGGGTGACGGAGGACTATTTAAGGGTACCAGTATGATGGAGGAGGAAGTGATTGCATCTTTGGCCAAACTCTTGCACTCTGATGATGCATGTGGTCATATCGTAACCGGCGGTACCGAGGCCAATATCATGGCAATGACAGTGGCAAAATATCTCTTCCAGGAAGACAATGACAATACTCCAGAGCTGATATTGCCTAGAACGGCTCATTTTTCATTCAAAAAGGCCTGTTCCATGTTATCATTAAATACTGTGGAAGTTCCATTAAACGACAAACATAAAATTGACATCGAAAGGCTTGAAGATTGTATAACGGACAATACTATGGCCATTGTTGCGATAGCCGGTTCCACCGAGTTCGGCTTGGTCGATGACATCGGGGAAATATCAAAGATTGCAAAATCAAATGATGTATATCTACATGTGGATGCTGCATTAGGTGGATTCATAATACCCTTCTTAAATTATAGAAATAACACTCAATTAAACTTTGACTTTAAGTGTAAAGGTGTATCTTCCATAACCCTAGATCCACATAAAATGGGACTTGCACCGGTACCGGCAGGGGGCATATTGTTCAGACACAAAAAGTATCTCGACAAGCTGGCGATAGATGCACCGTACTTGACAAAAAATGTTCAGACAACAATAGTAGGTACGCGTACGGGAGCTACAACCGCCGCCGCATGGGCGTTAATAAATTACTACGGAATGGACGGATATGCAGATATAGTTGAAGAATCGATAAATCTGACAAGGTACACATATAACCGGTTAAGTCAAATGAATCATGTGCAGGTCATAGTCAAACCGGAGTTGAATGTAATAGCCTTCAACGTATCCGATATGAAGGTCAACGAATTGAAGGAAAAGTTGTTTAAAAAAGGGTGGAGAGTATCCAATACCGTAAATCCATATGCCGTTAGGTTGGTATTGATGCCTCATGTCAAAAAGCAACATATCGACAGGTTCCTGGTCGATTTGGAAGAGATTATTCGCGAATATTATAGTTAATATTGGTATAATTTCTTCAATGATGGATATTTTGCGGATAATTTGGGTATTATCCACCGTAGATTACTTTTATTATTTCCATTTTGTCATTGTCATTTACCTTTTCATCTTCGGTAACTGTCTGGTCGTTTATTTTTACAACAACCGTTTCGATAGGAATGTCCTCTTTTTTCAATATATCTTCTACAGTTAAGTTTTCTTCATATTCGATTTCTTTAACGTCTTTTTTATTGATTAATGTGATTGACATTGATTGTCCTCCAAAATTATTTTTGTGTTGTTTCGATTATCTTTTTCCATTAACAGTATATGTTAATAACAATTGTTATACTTTGCTTTCAATGACATAAAAATTTCAACCATTCTGATTGCCGTCGTTTAACAATTCATTATGGATTTTTTCCAGAAACTTGCAGGACTTGCATATACTCTGACTGGCGGGTTCACCGCATACCTCACAGGTACCGTTAGGTACAACATGCTTTTTATCGTATTCCTTCTTGATGGCCGGCTTAATCTTTTCGAAGTTGTTCAAAGTGGAATACATTATGGTCGGATGCTTCAAGTTAAGTTCCCTGATAAAATCGCCGATTTCCATCCTGAACGATTCATGTGCATATGGACATCCGTCAAAATGAACCTCAAATCCACTTTCCAAAACGTATAAACCGATTTCCTTTTCGGGTATTTCACGTAACGGCTTAATTTTTGGCGTGAAATGTTCATCACGGGCTTCCGTTTTATATCCTATCCTAACCATATTGTGGATGTTGCCTTCAAGGTAATTCATTACAATGCTCTGTGTTTCATCGTCCAGGTTATGGCCTGTGGCAATTTTGGAAGCGTTAACGTCTCTTGCAACTTGGTTGAATAGCTGCCTTCTGAATACACCACAGAATGTGCATGCGTGTTGGTGGTCATCCTTGCCTTTTTGAGCCTCCATAATCTTGTCAAGCGTAAAATCATACTTTTCGTCGAAGCTTACGATATGATGCTTGACGTTTAACCTTTTGGCCACGTCCTTTGCAATACGCACGCCCTCTTCACGATAACCACTTATTCCTTCATCAATGGTTATTGCTTCCAATTCTATAATTCCCTTTTCTTTTAAAATATTCAGAATATTTACAAGGGCGACGCTGTCTTTTCCACCGGATAATCCTACAAGTACCTTATCTCCTTTTGTAACTAGCTTATTCTTCCTGATGGTTTTAAGAACCTTTTTTTCTATGGAATCCTTGAAGCAGGAACTACATAATCGTTGGCCATTGGATTTCCTATTAATTACAACATGTTCATATCCACATTGTGTACAAGTGTTATCTGTCAATATCAACAATCCTTTCTATTCTATTATTAATAATTTTTCTCGATTCTATCTATTAAAATATTGGAAAATCCTGAACGTACTGTTTATCCAATTTCAAAGCAGTTTCAGCTTTTTCCAATTCCATACCCATATAAGCGGCATGTTCAAGTCTGCTAATCATATCCCTTCTAAGAATCTCCTCATAGATATCCCGGGCACATTTTCCATATATTACAGATGATTTTTCATAGTTAACGTAATGGATGGCCTTGATGTATCCGTCAGCCACCACTATCTTAAAGCTGCCCTTGACGTCAGGCGTGAATTTTCCATCGCCACGAGCTTTTATCTGCTCAAGTCCATTGATGTCAATGGTGGCATCATCCTTTTTATAGGCATCCTTCAGTTGTATCAGATTAATTCCAATATTTTTGGGAATACTTCCCTTATGCTTCGATATGAACATCATATTCGATGCGGTCTTCAACTCCTTTATTGCATTTTTTGTCTTTAGGCTAGCTTCCGGAGTAAATAATATGCTTACATTCAATTCCATTGCTATTGCTGCAAGCAGTGCATGAACTCCATGGCTGTCGACATCAAGTAATTCCGATACGTTTCCGACTCCGAAAAACATCTGTTTCGATGGATTTTGTCTTCTATAAATTAAGTAAGCGTCAAGGGATTTTGTCAGTGATGGACTGTTGATTGGGTCAAGCAGCAAGTCCGCTATCGTCGTTATGCCTTTACATTTATTGTCGAGTTTTTCTAGTGAGGTAACTTTCTCTCTGGGACTTTTTGGCACGTAGTTTTTGGAATAATCCGTGGGTATCATAACTGCAGCCGCTTCATAATCCCTGATGTCTTTTATAACCTTTTCATAATTCCCATGGTCTATACTCAATACCAAATCGGCACCCGCATGCAGTCCACTTTTAATTTCATTCGGATTAACCGAGTCTACGCTTACGGGGATGTCATAATTATCTTTGATTAGTTTAACAATATCATAAGCTTTTTGGCAATTGTTTTCGCCTGCAGTCATTCCAATATCAATCATGTCCGCTCCGGAGTTGATATAGTAATCCGCTTTGTTTAAAAGCTCATCATCTGTGAAACTGGTAGCATTTGCAATTTCACCCAGAACCCTCATGGGAAAATCAAATCCGACAGGACAATCGCCAATTAAAATATTTGACATTTTCTTCAATTCATTTTTTGCAGTTTCACTCCCTTTATCATAGGCGTTAATTATTTTCATGCTTTCTTCATACTGTTTATCTCGTATTAGGATATCTGCGGGAGTTGTAGTGGACAAATCCATTTCATCCAATATGTCCAGCGTTAATCGGATATCTGCAGAATTGGTTGAACCCTTAACGGTTGGAATATTCAATTCTTCTTTAATGACACTTGCATCCTGTTTCATTAAACCCGGTGTAATAATCATGTCAAAGTCATTTAAATTACATTTATTGTTGGCATTGATTGATTTAAACGTTTTTTCCTGTTTAAGATGGTATATGATTAACTTGGGGGTAATGAAAGCTGCAATTGGGATTGGAAGTATTTTCATATATAATTCGTGTTTCTTATAATCTTTGACGTGCTTTAATATGTTGTCCTTGGCGACAGTCCCTGTGATAATCAGTATTTTCAATGGAATCCCCTATCCTTAAGTTAATCTATAATATATATCTTAATTTATTTTCTAAATGATAAAAGCTTTTTGAATGGATATTTAATTAAATGTAGTAACAAATAAATATAACATAATACATAATGATTTAACATGATAAATATAGTATAGATAATTATAAATTTTATTTAAATTTTTGTCTTAATAAACTATTTTATTAATATATAAACTAATATAAAGATGTTTGGAGGAATAATCTTATGATCGAAATTAGATTTCATGGGCGTGGAGGTCAAGGAGCTGTAACAGCAGCTGAAATCTTGGCCAAAGCGGTGTTTGAGGAGGGAAATTACACTCAAGCATTTCCATCGTTCGGTGTCGAGAGAAGGGGAGCACCCGTCACGGCATTTACAAGAATATCCGATCAACCAATTCGAAGAAGGTATCAGATATACGAACCAAAATATGTTGTAGTATTAGATGAAACATTGGCGAATGTAGTTAATTTAACTTCAGGATTAAAAGATGATGGTGCGGTATTAATAAATACTGAAAGAACATCAATTCCATCGTTGGAAGAACAAAATATAGAAACACATGAAGTGGATGCAACAAAAATAGCATTGGATACTATTGGAAGAAACATAGTAAATACAATAATGCTGGGATTCTTATCAGCAAAGACAGGAGTGGTATCAATAGATTCATTACTTAAAATCATTGATCAAACATTCCCTGAAAAAGTTGCAAAAACAAATAAGGAAGCTACCGAGTATGTTTACAATACATGTGTTGATCAGAAATAGATAGGTGAAATTATGGATTCAATAGGTGCAGTTGTAAGAGAACCTGGAAGTTCAAGGAAAAATAAAACTGGAAGCTGGAGAACATTCAAGCCAGTACATGATAAGGAAAAATGTATCGAATGTGGTATCTGTTATTATTTCTGTCCTGAAGGATGTATCAATTTAGATGTTGAAATAGACTACGATTACTGTAAGGGATGCGGAATATGTGCGGAAGAATGCCCAGTAAAAGCAATATCAATGGAGAGAGAATAAATGGTCGTTAAAGTTATTTCATCAGCAGAAGCAATATCCGAAGCTGTAAAACGTGCAAAACCAGATGTAATTCCCGTATATCCAATTACGCCACAGACAAAAATATCAGAAAAATTGGCAGATTACGTTGCGGATGGGGAATTGGACGCCCATTACATCAAAGTGGAATCAGAACACAGTGCAATGAGTGCTGCAATAGGTGCTTCAGGTGCTGGTGTAAGAGTATTCACGGCAACTTCAAGTCAGGGATTGGCATACATGCATGAACCAGTATTTGCCGCAGCAGGTATGAGAGTACCTATAGTAATGGCGGATGCAAACCGTGCATTGTCTTCACCAATCAACATATGGAACGATCAACAGGATTCTTTATCAGAACGTGACGCAGGATGGATACAAATCTACGCAGAAACAGGACAAGAAGCATTCGATACCACAATACAGGCATTCAAGATTGCAGAAAACAAGGACGTGCTGCTGCCTGTAATGGTATGTGTTGACGGATTTATCCTAACTCATACGGTGGACCCTGTAGAACTGATTACGCAGGAAGACGTGGATGAATTCCTGCCACCATATGTACCGGAACATTCCTACTTAGATCCTAAAGACCCAATGAGCCTTGGAACACTTGCGGATCCTGCCCATTACATGGAAATAAGATATGATATAGAAAAAGCATTGCAGAATTCCTTATCAGTAATAGAGGAAGTGGGAAAAGAATACGGCGAAAAATTCGGAAGAACCTATGGTCTAATCGAAGAATACAAATCAGAAGATGCCGAAATCATCCTCATAGCAATGGGTTCATTATGCGACACAATAAAAGACGTAGTTGATGAACGCCGAGAAAACGGTGAAAAAGTAGGATTAATCAGAGTGAGAGTATACAGACCATTCCCAAAAGAGGCTTTAAAAGCCGCAGTCGGAGATGCGAAGTTAGCTGTTATTGATAAAGACGTATCATTCAGTTCAGGTGGAGCATTATACTTGGATACAAAAGCAACAGTTGACAATGATACATATAACTACATCGTAGGATTAGGTGGACGAGACATAACACCTAAAGAAATAGATGAAATTATTGAAAAAACCAAAAATCCTGTAAAAGATGTAGAATGGATTGGATTA
>MUZY01000236.1:2137-4806 GCA_003266065.1 Methanosphaera sp. rholeuAM130 | reverse complement strand
AAAGACACATGCCCGTACTGGAAAGCATTAAAAGAGAATTCCAGGAAACAAAACCGTTTGAAGGCATTACTATTGGGTCATGCCTGCACCTGGAACCAAAAACGATAAACCTTGGATTGACACTCCAGGCAGGTGGAGCAAAGGTCGTGATGACCGGATGTAATCCGTTATCTACACAGGATGATGCAACGGCCGCCGGTGCAAAACTTGGACTTAACATGTACGGTTGGACAGGCCAGACAAACGAGGAATACTACGAACACTTAAACAAGGTATTGGACTATGAACCGGACATCGTAATAGATGACGGAGCGGATTTAATCTTTCTGATACACAATGAAAGACCGGAACTGCTTGAGAAGATAATGGGTGGATGTGAAGAGACAACAACCGGTATACACAGGCTTAAGGCAATGCATCAGGACAAGGCACTTAAGATACCTGTCATGGCAGTAAACGATTCATACATGAAGTACCTCTTCGACAACAGATACGGTACGGGTCAGTCAACCTTCGATTCAATAATGGGAACAACCAACTCCGTTATAGCCGGCCAGTGTGTAGTGGTATGTGGATACGGTTGGTGTGGAAGAGGAATAGCCATGAGAGCGGACGGACTGGGTGCAAACGTCATAGTCACAGAGGTAGATCCTATAAGGGCACTTGAAGCCAGAATGGACGGATACCGTGTAATGCCTATCAAATGTGCATTAAAGGAAGCAGATATCGTCGTAACTGCAACGGGAAACAAGGATATCATATCAGGTGATGACTTTGAATACGTAAAAGACGGTTGTATGCTGGCAAACGCCGGGCACTTCAATGTGGAAATTAATGAAGATGACCTCCTGAAGATTACACAAGAAAAGGAAACGATAAAAGCAGATATTGAATGCTACACCTTAAAAGATGGAAGACACGTATACCTGCTTGCCGGTGGAAGACTAGTTAACCTGGCAGGAGAGCATGGCCAGGGTCACCCTGCAGAAATTATGGACTTGAGCTTTGCGATGCAGGCGCTATCAGCCAAACGCATACTAGAAGAGGACATGGCTCCAGGAGTATACAAAACAAGAGATGAAGTGGACAGCGAAGTGGCAAGGTTGAAACTTAAAGCTATGAATATAGAAATAGACGAATTGACTACAGATCAAAAGGATTATATGAACAGCTGGAATATAGGTACATAAACCTATATTTACTCTTTTTAAAGGACAACATTTTTAAAATAAAAACAAGTAATGTCTAGAACCATTGTTCCAGACTTGTCTGAGCGGTTTCTTGAACCAGCTTATCAATAGCCGCAAATGTTCGCTCTTCAGTAAAGTCATGATCCCCACATAGGAAATCGACTAACTTTTCTCTTTTTGGATTTCTGAATCTTAAATCGTAATCCGTGACTACATCCGGTTTTAAGAAGATTTCACGTATTTGATTATAGTCCTCTTCAATTGTCTTGTCCAGTTTTTCCAAGGCCGTTTCCAAGTTACCATATTTCTGTATTAATTTCAACCCCTTTTTTGGTCCTATTCCATGTATTCCTTCATTGAAATCTGTTCCCACAAGTATCGCTATGTCGACGAGCTGTTCTCTAGTAACTTTTAGTTCATTCAATGTCTTCTCCAGTGATATGACCTGCAAATCCTTTGACTGTCTTGATGATAGTTTGAAGTTTTTAAGCATACGCGTAGCTCCAAACTGGAGACAATCATAGTCTTGGCTTACCACTGCCCATGCATCACCCTCTGCAACCATGTATGATGCCTGTGCTTCTCCTTCGGTTTTTGCCTGAACGTATGGAAGACCCATCAAGTCAAGAAGTTTCTTTGAGGAATCTATTATTTCCTTATTCAAGTACGGCGTTCTGGATGCATATTTACGTGCTGTTTCATAGTCTCCTGCTTTTTTGGCTTCTTCATATTTTTCCTGTGCTTCCTTTTTGATATTTATACGTTCTTCTTGTGTTTTCTTTTTTAACTCGGGTGCTTTTCCATCAAAAACATAAATTGGCTTTATGCCCTTTGCTATTAGTGTGGACGTTTGGAACATTATACCATTTAAGTGTGAAGTTATATTTCCATTTAAATCCTTAAGGGGTGAACCGTCGGGCTGTCTCATGGATGACAGGAACTTATATATGACATTTGAAGCATCAACAGTCAACAGCTTTCCACCCAAATCATTTAGCTCTATAGCTTCCGGTGATGTTATATCCTTGAATTTTACTCCCATAATCATTCCTCCTTGTATAGTATTCTTCGTGGCTTTTTGTTGTCGAATATTGACTTTAATCCATCCATGTAAGAATTTGTATAAAATCGCAGTCGATTGAGTTTATGATCATCGAATACGATTATTCCCAAACATGTTAATATGTAATTTTTTAATATTGTCAAGTATAACGATAACTTATTTGTAGAGTATTTGCGTCCCAGCCATATCAGATTTCTCTGCATATAATAATTTATCCATAGCTTGTCATAGGGTCTTCTATCAACATTAAAGCCCAATACAGTCTTTGTAAAAGTTCCCGTCGTACTTCCTTCGGCATGTTTTATGATACTTTTATTAATCAGTTTAATCTTTCCCACACTTCGAAGCCTTATGCAGTACTCCAAGTCATCCGAGTGTATGAAGAATTCCTTCTTGGGATATCCAATCTTTTCAAT
>MUZY01000236.1:0-2089 GCA_003266065.1 Methanosphaera sp. rholeuAM130 | reverse complement strand
GTGCAACAGTATCTTCCAAATCATAGTATGGTGACAATTCCTTTAAACAGTCCTCTGTTGGAAACGCATCGTCGTCCATGATCCATACCCAGTCATATTCATCAAGGTATGCCTCCTTGACCGCCTCATAAAATCCACCTGCTCCCCCCATATTTTCAGGCAACTTTATGTATTTGATATGAATATTTTCATATTCGTCATCACAGCTCCACCGGGACTCACAATTTACCGGCGGTAGGGATGTGATAAATCCATAGTCACTCAACAATTCTGGAGTGTTATCTGTTGAGTCATTATCCACTATATAAATGGCATCCACATTTAGACTCTGATTTATGAGACTGTCAATACATTTGACGAGCAATTCCTTACGATTATATGTTACCACTACTGCACATACCGAGTTATTCATCATCATTTACCTTATTTAATTTTTTATGCCAATTCCATGCGGTTTCTACGATATCATCTATATCATCATATTTTGGAGTCCAACCCAATAGGTCCTGAGCCTTTTGGGCACTTCCAATTAGTACTGCAGGATCGCCTTCACGCCTTGGAGTTTGGCTTACTTTAAATTCACGACCCGTAACTTTTTTAACCGAATCTATTACCTGTCTTACTGAAAATCCTTTACCGTTTCCAAGATTAAATTCATTGCTGGTATTATTCGTATTTAAATATTCCAATGCTTTTATATGGGCATCGGCAAGGTCATTTACATGGATATAATCACGTATACATGTTCCGTCAGGTGTGTCATAATCTGTTCCATATATCTTTATATCTTCCCTTTTTGCTATCGCGGCATCCAGTATCAACGGTATCAGGTGTGATTCCGGAGAGTGATCTTCACCTATCAGTCCAGATTCATCAGCCCCTGATGCATTGAAGTATCTGAGTATTATTGATTTGAGTCCATATGCAACATCATAATCCTTCAATATACGTTCTACCATTAATTTTGTCCATCCATATGGATTTATTGGATTTTGCGGATGATCTTCCGTCAATGGTATTTTTTGAGGTACTCCATAAGTTGCACATGTGGATGAAAAGATGAATTTCTTAACGTCATGTTTTATCATGACATTCAATAAGTTCAATGTATTTACAACATTGTTTTGATAATATTTCATCGGATTTTGAACTGATTCTCCAACTTCAATGAATGAGGAAAAGTGCATTACCGCTTGAATATCATAGTTATTGAATATTTCATCTATACTGTCAATATCCTTTATGTCACATTCACATAACTGTCCCCATTGTACTGCTTCCTTATGTCCATGGCTCAGGTTATCCAATATAACTGTTTCAAAACCTGATTCGTTTAGCAACTTGTTTACATGAGCACCTATATAACCTGCTCCACCTACGATAAGAATCAATGTTAAAACTCCTTTATTTATAATTTATTTGAAAAAAATGATATCAATATGAATATAGTATGTAACTAAAGTTAATTATATGTTTTCATTAAGGGGTATGGAAATGATAATTGAAGGATATGATAAGATGAAAAATAAGAAGAAAATGGTCTGTGAATATTATATCGTGTAATACTCTCCATCACTTTTAGCAACTTTATTTAAAAGTTTTTTATTCTCAAGAGATACTATTATGTTATAAGTTCTTTTTGGTGTTAATTCCAATTGTCCATACAATAATGCACCTTCAAGCACATACCTTGGTGCATATCCTTCATATTTAGTTATGACATCCTGTATTATTTCATATGCATCTTCTTCTGTCTTGTTTAACATATAACGTTTTAATTCAGATTTATTTTCCACTACTTTGACTTCCATATTTAAATCATCAAAGTAGACCAATTTATTATCAGAATCCAATCTTATGAAATCCTTTTTCTGCAATATCTCCAAGGATTCAACGAGTTGTGTCTCTGAAATATCGGCCATATCCTTTAGAACATCATAAGATACACTTTCAGGATAGTCTTTTTTAATATCTTTAAGTAGAGTTAAAATTATGTTTTCTTTCTTAGTTATTATCTGCATATTAACACCATATAATATTCTCTATTATAGTTATCTTTTTTATGAATTATATAGTAATTGATGAATGA
>MUZY01000091.1:5650-24394 GCA_003266065.1 Methanosphaera sp. rholeuAM130 | reverse complement strand
GATGTTAATGTTATCCTTGGAATTTTTTCCATTAATTTATGATATTGCCCTCATTAGATGTACATGTGTCTTTCATATTATTTGATAAATTATCCCTACTCTGGTTATATTAAAATTATAAATTGTTATTTGATTGTTGTTTGTAGTTACTGTTGAAATAATTAATCGTATCTTTAATTTAAATAATAGTATTCTTCATGCAAAAAAGTTCCATCATTGGGGGTGACTGGCCGTGAAAATATTATTATTTTTTTAGTGATGTCACAAATAATGGGATGGGAGGACTGCTTTATGAGTTAATATGCTTGGAAAAACATAACAATAATTGAATTTAATCGTAATTCAAAAATAAAGAATTTTTACTACTAATTCTAAAATAAAAAAAAGATTTGGGAGAAGTGAAAAATTATTTTGCAACAATTTCCTTCCAAGGCCTGATATATACGCTGGATATCAATCCGTTTTCAGAACTGTTTGAGACAATTTTACTGAACGTGTAAATGAGATTCATAAATCCAAGCTTTTCACCGTTTACTTCTACGTAAGCTGGGCTATCCTGGGTATCCTTCATGGATGTAAGTATTTCATCGGCTATTTTAACATATTCCTCTTTGCTTAATTGGATTTCTTCAGTAATGTTTTCGCTGGATACCTTTGGAGGGTTGTATGTGGTGACGATTACGTCAGGATCATCTTCATCGTTTAATTTTGTTACGCTGCTGACGAGTGCGTATAATAGGCTGCTGATACTTATTTGATTCTTTTGAATAGCTATTTTTCCAGGTAATTTCTTATTAACATCAATCCATTTGGTTAATCTGTAACAAGCATTTTGCAAATCGAATAATGACACTTCAACAGGCTTGTCATGATTCAAATACAGCTTTGCAGTAGCGTCTGCTGGATCGGAGTGTTCCGTTCCACCGTAAATCATGTATAAATCATATTCGTCATCATATAAATCCGAAAAGTCATGCTCCTCTTCAAATATTCCGTTTACAACATATCCCTGAATACGGGAAATGTGGTTGATTTTAACTATTGCCCTACCGTTTAAAGGTACTCCATCGGCATTTTTTACTTCTGCTCTTACTTTACCCATTTCCCATGTATTTGCTTTAACGTCGTCTAATTTAATTATGGATTCCATTTCTATTCACCTGATTGGTCTTTGAACTATAAGAAATTATGTAATTTTATTGAATTTTCGATAAAATAATTACATTTTATTATTGATTATAGTATATGTAATTCGATATTTAAAAAACTTGTTATCATAGGGAGTTTGACAAAAAAGTTAATTTGAAAAAAATAGTGTTTAAATCATATGTAAATAATTCAATATCGTTAATATGGCGAACAGTATTATCGGGAAAACCAAGTAGATTATGCTGTTTAATGACAGCTTTTCATTGCTGTAGTAAATGGTACTGCTGGCACTGTAACCTCTGCTTGCCATACTGTTGTATACGCTTTCACCCTGTTCATATGAGCGAATGAACATCATCAGGAACAGATATCCCACCTGTTTGAGCTTCCATGTATATGGCGTTTTGTTTGATAGGCTAAAACATCTGCTGCTTTGAGCTTGTCTGATGCTTTCAAATTCATCATAGAATAGGAATATGAATCTGACGAATAACGAAAAAATCATTGCAAATTCATTTGGCATATGCAACCTTCTGAATGCTTCTGCAATACTCTTCATTGGCGTGATAAATGAGAATAATACTATTGCCGTTATGCTTATAACCAAACGTGATAGCAGTAATTGTGCAAATTGAAGTCCCTGCAATGTCACGTTGATTCCAAAAGGCAGAGAGTACAATACATCTCCCGGTTGAATAAACGGCTGGAATAGTGCAATGAAGACACCGAACGGCAATATGACCAGTACCTTGATTATTGCCTGTTTCAATGGTATCTTTGCTATAACTACTAATAAAAGCAGATATATCTCAACTATTAAAAGAATCGTGTAGTTTGTAGTAGTCACGGCAAATAATATGGTTAATATTAAAACTATCAATTTTACCCTACTGTCGATATTGTGCAGGACGCTGTCTTTGCTTGACAATAATTCCTGTTCCATTAATGCGCTGGCGCTTACCATATTACTTCTCCTGATTTGTTAATGAATACTTATGTACTTTAATTTATATATTTTATTCTTTTAATATGATGGATAAATTGTCAACTGAATTTTATAGAATCTTTAACAGTTGTTTAATAATTTTATAAAAAGGGGGGTTTAAGGGGTGTATAAATATTGATTTATACTTATTTTTTTGTTGCTATGTAGAATACTCCGTAAGCTAGAAGTACCGTCAATATAGCACCGAATATCAGACATGCCACTCCAACTAGTGGATTGTCTTCCATGCCCTCAAATGTATAATCAGGCATGACTGGAGCTACTACTGGGTCAGCTTCCAATGCTTCCGTAGCGGCATCGTGTGTTTCACCAATATGTTCAGCTGATGCTTCTAAACCGTCAGGATCACCTGAAGCTAAAAATGGTGATAAGAAACATACAATCAATGCTATAACGAATATTCCTATATATACTTGTTTGTCTTCCATATTATCACCTATTCCAAGCTAATAAGTCAGGTCTTACGGATTCTAATCCTTTAATTATAATTACTGTTATAATGGCTTCGATAAATCCTATCATTGCGTGGTATCCACCCATGTAGAATAATCCTAAGTCTATTGGGAATGTACCGCTTAAAGCCATTTCAATAGCAGCTACAAGGGATGCTATAAAACAGCCTGCCCAGGCAGCTACGAATATACTTGGATATTTTCCGATTTTGTCTTTCAATAGGTCAAATCCATAGTATCCTACGAATCCGCCTACTATTGCCATATTCAATATGTTTGCTCCAAGTGTAGTAATACCTCCGTCACCGAAGAATAATGCCTGTAATATAAGCACTACACTTAATACTATTATTGCAGCGTATGGACTGCAGAATATGATTGCAACCAATGCNNGCAGCGAGTACTGCAAGTAATGGTATATATTTTTCATCTAAGTTTTCTCTACTCCATTTGAATGCGAAATACAATGCAACAATTGCAATAATGTATGTAATGATGTCAATTGGAAGTGAGAGATAACCATCACCTATGTGCATTTGTTTTTCTCCTTTTGCTGTATATTTTTAAATAATGATAATAGTAATATAATGTTGATATTTAGTATTACTAATTGTCATACTATAATTATTATCTTTATTATATATAAAGTATTGGGTAAACAGGGCAAAATTATATGGATTTTTTAAAAAATGAAGATAAAACAGTAATACTTTTTAAAAATATGCTTTATAAATGGTTATTAATGTAATACTCCTTTATAAATAACAAAACATAAAAGTAATACATTTTCATAGTTTATTATGAAAATTTAATGGAAATTTAAACAAGTACCGAAAGCTTGAAAAGTAATATCCGCGACAGAATGTTAAAAATTAGAATGTATAATATTAAGTCAATCATAAGAATTCATCGGAATTTATGTTGAATCATTCATAAAAATAGGTGGATCATATGATTTATCCAAAAAAAAAGGAAGGGTAGGAAATCCTTGGATTTATCTTACATTCAGTTCGTCTTCGGAGAATTCCTCGGATTGACGTGATACAAGACCATCCATTTCCTTTTCCTTTTCGGCATAGAAGTCAGGGTCATGTATAGGACAGCATTTAAGCTTTTTATATGGTGAATACAATTCTGTAATTTCACTTTTGTTGATGTCCCTGATTTCCTTTAATCTTCTAAGAATGGTAAGTATGGTACCGTCTTCCATGAGTTTGCCTAAAAATCCCGGTCTGGTGTTTTCCTTCTGCATAATCAGGTAGATGATTTTCTGAATAGTGATTAGATCAAGCCTTTTAATCAATTCATGGTTGTTGATGTAGTTCCAACCTTTTTCTTCCCAATCCTTGAGGTTATCATAGGTTCTGTAAATGTTTTCCTGGTATATGTCATCCTTGAAGAAGTCGGCCTCGTCGTCATAATAGCGTTGGCCGTTTTCAATCCTTACGAATTCATTTGTTGTATCTTCGAAGTACGGCAGGTATTCAAGAATTGCATCCACGTTTTCAATGTTAGGGAATTTGAATATGTTACCGAATGATTTGTTGAGTCCCATCTGCAATGTCTTGTAGTCAAGTACCTTGATGTGTGACTTTTCATCGTTGAACAGGCGGTGATCCCATACGACAAGAATGTTACGTATGTCCTCAGTAGCCTTACATTTGTACTTGATTTGGTTATCCGTAATCCTTTCGATTTCAAGCAAGAGGTAACTGATACGCGTCAGGTTCTGTGCCTTAACGGAGTTGGTCATACGTAGACATATGTATGGATATTTGAGTAACGGTTTGAACTTGGCACTTAATTCTTCAGGCAAGTCGTGGAAGAATATTTGCATAACCGTTGTATGTTCCATGGAGTTTTCCTCCACTTGATAGTAATACTCGGCCAGTTCAGGTACACCAGCCTTTTGGAATGTAATTGTACCCTTGGTGGTTTCAAGAACCTCCAATGTGTTAAGAAGTACATACAGTTCGAATAGTTTGTCATTGCTTAGGGCCGTTAGTATGGTGGTGGTAATCGTATTGAATAATTCCATCTTGGATGGGAATACGAATAGTTCATCATAAACTTCATATGACCTTGCGAGGTTGTATATCTCGTCACTGTTTTTGCATGCTTCTTCAAGTAGATATAAATCGACGATATCAGGAACTTCCACGTCGGTCATAATGTCCTTTTTAAGTATTTCACTGAGTTTCTTCTTGTTTTCAAGAAGTGATGAATTGATACATGTCAGTTTATCATCATCGAAGTTGGAGTTTTCTATTTTATTTGCATCATTGTTTTTGACGTTTTCGAACATGTATTTGATTACTTTAAGAGTACTTGCATTTGCCTCATCTGATGAATCTTTATCGGCCAGATATTCTTCGAGTTTGTCGAAATTGTCGATTATGTACTGTGTTTCCGGTATGTTTAAGAAATAATCCAATTTAAATGCATCAAGTTCCTGCTGTGATATTTCAATAATTTTACCCATTATCTCTGCTTCGTCTTTAAATATTTTAGTAAATAAGTAATGGTGCAGTCTTGTTTCAACGTAATTAAATACGGTTTGCCTATCGTAATTTGTCCATATTTCCTCTAATTCTTCAACCATTATAAACACCTGTTTTAATAATTTTTAAAGTATAATTTTTATCCTTTTTATATTATTAATATTTATTGTTATCAGATATTTAAAAATAATGTTATTTTCACATGGCAATCCTCTACTAATACCCAATTAATTAATGTTGATAATAAGTTATAAGTTATAACTTAAAAGTTTTTATTAGAGTAAAGCACGTATTTTTCAAAATATTATTGTGGATGATATTATGGCTAACGGTCTAAAAAATAAAAAAATGGTAATGGTGGGAAAAGATAATCTATGTGGTCGTAAGGAATTGGCCAATGCCCAAAGTTATATTGGCTTCTATAAAAGCCGCTATCAATAGCAATATCACAACCAATAGCATCAGGATGACACTATCCAAAATCATTTTCAAAGAAATTTCGGCATTACTGAAGAAATGCTCCTTCTTATTATCGGCATTGAAGCTGATGCCGGAAAACAATTTTAAGATTCCATGGGTCAATCTGAAGCTGGCGGCACCTGACAATATGATGGCACCCAACTCGACAATTCCGTGAGGCAAGGTATATGCCAGAAAATAACTTAAAGGCAAACTTGCACCAGTATAGCCGACCATGGCCGCATTATATGCCAACAGATACACTGACGGAATACTTAAGTAAATGCCGTTGGTATAGATATTCAAGGCGACGGTAACATTATTAATGAACAATGATGAAGTCTCGAGCAATATCTCCCCGTTTGTCACTCCGTCACGCATATTCTGCAGTGCCTGACTCATCATGGCACTAAAAAACGACGGATAGAAATATGACAATAGCAAAAATGCAATAAAGATTGCCAGTGACAACAAAACATAATACTTCATTCTATTGAAATAATCAACACCAAGTTTCCTAATATTCACATTCACTTTCATCACAACGTTAATAATAAATCTTTTGGCATGTAATAATTAATATACTTTACCTTCGGATATTATTTTTCATTCAGAGGGTGAAATCTTTGTTTGAGCTATCACAGTAAATTCTTGGCAATCTCTTCGGCTTCACTTCTTTTAGCGTTCAAGTCTTCAAACATCTTCTCCAATAACTCACAGGCACAAGCCTTGCATTCACCGCATAGAATTTCACCGTTTACACATTTTTCCTTAATCTCTTCAAGTTTTTTGTCGTCATCCACCAGGTGATATACCAGCAATTCGTATATTGAGCATTTGTCCGGTTGTCCTCCGAGTTCTTTCTGTTCTTTAAGGCTGTCGCGACCACCTGTTTTGGCACTTTTTGTCTTCTTGACTGCATCTTTTATGGTATCGGTTAAGTAAATGGCGGTTTTGGGCTTGCTGCTACTCATCTTCTCACCCGTAAGGCCTGTCATGAATCGGTGGAAAGTGGCGGACGGTTCAATAAACGAATACTCCTCATTAAACTTGCTGGCAATATCCCTGGTCAACCTTATGTGCGGATCCTGATCTGGACCGACCGGTACTACGACAGGCTTTGGGCCGCCATGTTCCTCCAGTTGCGGATGCAATATGTCTGCTACCTGCAAAAGTGGCGTGTAGATATGGGAGATGTTGGTGCTGTTGTCAAAACCGTAAATGCTACGCATCTGACTGAATGTAATCTTTTTACCAATCAGGTAGGCCAGATTTTTAACGTCATCATTTTCGGACTGCAGATAGAGATGAAAATTATCTCTCGTAACGTCCAATCCCAATGCAATATAGTTTACGATATATTCGTCCAAGGCCAGTTGTCTTGACTCTTTTTTACTGATATTACGTGCGGCATATGCCTCCATGTCCGCTATGGACAGATAGATGTCTGAACCCATGGACTGATACCACTTAAGCTGGTCAACAACCATCTTATGGCCTATGTGCATTCTGCCGCTGGGCATCATGCCTGTCATGGTGGCAAATTCCTTGTTGTTGTTTAATGCATCGGTAATATTTTCATAATCTCTGTGACCGAAGATAATTCCCCTGGTCATCAATTTACTTGCATTTGGTATGTCATCAACGACATCCTTAAACGCCTTTATACCAAACTGTTCCGTGAGTTTTTCATAGTCAATAATGGAAGAACCCCATGGATCAATCATATTCAAATTAAAACACTCCTTATAATAATTTCAAAGATAATATAGTCTATGTAACTGTTAGTATATTTCCTTTTTTAATATATTGCTTTTAATAATCTTTTTTTCTTTCAATTTTTCATCCAATCGTTTGCGATAACATATTTCAACATTCGATTCAATGTCATTTGCATCCTGTTCTTTTTTTAGCGTTAATTGTTTCTGCAATAGCAGTATTGGTTATGGTCTTGTCCATTCAACATTATAATATGTGATGTCATATTCATCATCGACAACGGCAAGAAGCAAGCTCTTGCGAACGCCATGAGCCACTCTCACATAGCTGGAAAAGTCGGTGACCTTAATGCTCTGCTCTTCGGACAATATCTTCACAAGAAAACTTGAATGACCGTCACCCGGGCTGTGACCGCGTTCATATATTCTAAAGTCACTGCCGTACTTGAATCCGGTCTTGATGATATAGCCGCGTGTACGCAGGTCACTATAAACCAGGTAATGGGAGTAAATATGTTTGTCCTTTATAATACCGGTCAAACGATTTTCATCAACAATGTTTTCGCCATCGAAGATAAGTATCTTGTCCTTATTCAAAAGATATAACGCCTCAATTAGCGATAACTCCAATCCGATATTGGTCAAATTACCATAGTAACGCTTATTATACAGGTTATGTGCATGTTCGTCTATAACGATGACACGGTCATCCTTCAAAATAGAATTCATCATAGTAACACTTCCTAAATCATCCCAATATTCTTCAAATAATCAATGCTCTTATATATGTTACTTAGGCTTTTAACCTCAATAACCACGATTTCATCATAGTTTTTGGCTTCAAGCACGTCAAAGACCTTCTTAAAGTCTATGTCGCCACTGCCCAGTGCGTCATGCATGTCATAGGAGCCGTCATTATCGCTGAGGTGAACGTGATGAATATCCCGGAAGCTGAACATATCATCTATGCTGAAACCGTTCGTATGGGCATGACCCACATCCAGGCAAACGGCACTGTGCAATGAATTTTCAACAAATTCAAAGAGTGCATCGAGATTTGAATACAGAAGTCCATCGACCAGGGGCATATTCTCCAGACACATCAATACCCCATATTCCTCGGCAAGGCTTTGACATTTTATCAGACTGTCCGTATTGTAATCGAGTATCTTGTCAGTAAACTTATATGCCATGGGAGAAATGTTTCCCGGATGAACCACCACTTTTTTTGCATCAATATCATTAGCCATCCTGAACGAATCCTCAATTTCTCTAATGGACGATTTTCTAATCTTATCCATATGGCTTGCTATGTTGATATCGCTAATGGGTGAATGGATACTGTAAGTGAAGTCATAACTTGACAGGTCATCACTTGTTAGATTGTAGTACGGATATTCCTTAACAATCTCCAAATATCTGAAGTTGACCCTGTCAATGAATTCCAAAACGTTTTCAATCTTTGCCGGATATAATCCGTGTGTAGAAATACTAAACTTCATCATAATACTCTCCTAAGTGTTTCGGTTTTTTTCAATTTCTAGTAATAATCATCGCTTCTTAACCTTGCGTATACCGGTTCATCCTTCTTCATCGCTTTGATGATAATTTCACCCATTTCAATATTTCTTTTTAGTCGAATGTTTGCTTTCTTACCGACGGTGGCAGTAAATAGATATTCGCCCTCGACTATAATATCATAACTGGCACCGATATCCTCTTTCCTGAAGTTCAATGAGATGTAGTTGCCTGAAATGCTAACAGGGATAATCTTCTTGTCTTCAATCTCCTTTACTTCCAAATCCTGTACCTCAATGCTTATGCCTGCCCTTTCCTCAATCTTTTCAATGGTCTTTCCGTTCTTGCCGATGATGGTTCCCGCATATTCTGGGTCAATCTCCACCAATGCCCGATTGTTGGATAAAAGAGATATCTCAACGGCAACATTAGGCACTATCCTGTATATCTCATTTCTAATGACCTTCGTTACAATCTTATCGACCGATGATTTGTCCTTGTTTTCATCGTCATGTTTTTTATTGACGTTCATTACGATGGTCTGTTCACCATATGTATATATTTCATAGAGCAGTGCATCCGTCTGTAAGTCCTTAATCTCGATGACAGGTCTTGCCAAGTCCGCTTCAATCATGCCCGTAGGTACCTTGACGGTAAGTTCGATGGAGTACACAGATTTTATTTCACCGTCTTCGATATAAATGGTCGTATCGATGACTGACGGAATCACACCCAGCTCCAGACGACCAAGGAACCTTTGAATGGCATCAATGGCACGGGTTGCATGGACAATACCAATCATTCCCACACCAGCCAGTCTCATGTCGGAGTATATTTCAAAGTCACGAGTCTTTCTAACCTCATCAAAGAGGGTGAAGTCCGGCCTGACAAGTAACAGTATGTCGGCGGTATCCTCCATGCTGCCCTCCAGCGGTGCATATTGGGTGATATTGTCATCCAGGTTCAAGTCCCTGGGATTTTCCATGGTCTTGACAATCTTCTCCAGGTCATAATGGTAGTACTCCGCCAAGGCCTGTGCAAAGGTTGATTTACCGGCACCGGGAGAACCTGCCACCAGTATTCCCTTAGCGTCATCCGAAAGCCTTTTCAACAGCTTATCGGAGACGTTATAGTCTATCAGATCCAGTCTGTTAACGGGTTTAATGGCGGTTATTTCAAATCCATCGGCAAATGGACGTTTTGCTATGGTAATTCTCAAATTTCCGAATTGTATGACCTTAACTCCCTTTTTTTCTATTTCAATAAAGGCGTCCTGTCTTAGCTGAGTTTGAGCCAATAGCTCATTCGTTATCCTGTCGAGGTCATTATATCTAAGCGGAACGTAGTCCAGTTCAATAAGTTCAATCTCGCCGGGCTTTCCGCGTTTGGCCATGGGTACCGTATTTTCCCTAAGGTGGATGCTTGAAACGTCATCCAGGAAGTATCTTTCAAGTTCCGTCTTGACAATCTTGGGAGCCTCTTTCTGATAGAAGTATGTGTCAATGCCCTGGGCTTCTGCTATTTGGCTTTGAAGCCTGTCGCTGGTTATGAGGGTCGCATTGTATTTTCTTGCAATGTCCCTAATCATGGCATCAATTTCCCCCCCTCTGGCAAGCGACACTTCATCCAACTGGGGACGTCTGCCAACATATTTCAGGGTGATATGTCCCTCATCCGCAAGAATCCGTAATTTTTTAAGCTCTTCAATGCCGTTGTAGCCTATGTCCTTTCTCTTGTTGGCATGATTTTCAATCTCCGATTGAACCGCTTCGGGTATCAGTACCTCTGCGTTTTCAAAGTTTTCCTCTATGAGTTTGCTTAGCATCTGGTCTATGATGATGCTTGTATCGGGTACAATTTTCATGGTTACACCTACTTGTTATAGATGTCGTCGGGGTCAAAGATTTTGTCGCTTACTTCGACAAGACTGTTGCCGTCTTCGGATAATCTGCTGTAGAAGCAGGAGTAGTGGCCTGTATGGCATGCCCCACCGTTCTGTTTTACCCTGAAGATTACGGCATCCCCGTCGCAGTCAAAGAGTATCTCCTTTATTTGCTGTGTGTGACCGGACTGTTCACCTTTAAGCCAGATTTTTTCCCTACTGGTGCTGTAGAAGTGTGCTTTTTGTGTTTCTATTGTTTTGGCGTAGGCTTCCTCGTCGATAAATGCCAGCATAAGCACTTCATTTGTCTGGTAGTCCTGTACAATGGCGGTGGCCAATTTCTTACCTTTTATTTCATGTCTAAAATTAGGTTCAATCAATTCTCACCCTCCCTTAGTTGTTCAGGATATTGTCTACCAGCTGGCTCTGTGGAATCGTTACCTGCTCTTTGGTATCCATATACTTTAACGTAACGGTGTTGTCTTCAACCTCTTTGGCTCCGATTAAAACCACGTTGTTAATGTTGTTTGAATTGGCATACGATAGGTTTTTCTTGAGTTTCTTTCCCTTGAGGTCAATGTCGGTTATTATATCGGCACCTCTTAACAGCTGGGCAACCTTAATGGCATCCAGTTTGAATTCCTTTTTAACCGGAACTACAAGTACCTTGGTGATATTTTCTTCATCCGTCTTAAGGTTCTGCACATGGAATGCCTCCATAATACGATCGAATCCAAATGCAAATCCGGTGGATTCTATTTTTTCGCTGTCGAAGAGTCCCGTGAGGTTGTACGTTCCTCCACCCGTAATCTGTTTCTGGGCACCAAGATCAGGTACGTATATCTCGAATACAACGCCCGTATAATAGTCAAGTCCACGGGCAATTGACAGTTTGACCGTGTAATCATCAAATCCGAAGGCCTCTACGACGGTCAATATCTCATCCAGCTGGTTCAATGCGTCCAAACTTTCAGGAATATCCTCCAATGATTCTCTTATGGTGTTCAAATCATCATGTGTACCGTTGACGTTGATTATCCTGTTGATTATATTTTTGTATTGGTCATCCACACCACATCCGGTGAGTATCTCATCGAGCAAATCGTAGTCTTCCTTGTCGATGCTGGCAATTATCTGTGTCTGTTTTTCCGGCGTAATGTCGAGGTGATTTAATACGCCCTTGATGATTCCCAAATGGCCGATGGCAACTTCATAGTTTTTAAGCTTTAACCTTTTCAAGGTTTCATTAGCCATTGCAATGATTTCAGCTTCGTTATATACGGGAGTTCCGCCGATAACTTCCACACCGAACTGCCAGAACTGTCTGAATCTACCTGCCTGTGGTCGTTCATACCTGAAACAGCTGCCGAAGTAGTACATCTTCAACGGCTTTGCACTCTTTTGGAGGTTGTTGTCATATAATCGTGACACGCTGGCGGTAAGTTCCGGCCTTAATGCCAGGTCTCTACCTCCCTTATCCTGAAAGTGGTAGATTTCCTCCTTGATTCCGTCTCCACTTTTTGCAGTAAACAATTCTAAATCTTCAAATATGGGGGTTTTAATCTCATTAAATCCATAGCTTTCAACTACCTTTCTAATGGTATTTTCAACATATTTACGTTCTTTCATATCTTCGATTAAAAAATCCCTTGTTCCTCTTGGTTTTTTAAATTCCATTTATATGCACATCCTAAAATTAAAATTTAATCCTATGCTGGAATACTCACGTCAATCTTCAAATATAAAGTTAAGATAAATAAACCAGGGTAAGACTAAATAAAACAGATCTTATTTTAACATTTATAAAACTAGTGGATTAAACGCTAAGATAAGGCATGTTTTAAATAAGCGATTCGAACAATGAAACATTCACATAAACAGCCAAGATAATTATTGTCACATACTTAACAATTTATGCAGACATTTGCATCATTTACTAATATATAATTATATATAAATTATAGTATAATATCTTAACTAAATAGATTAAATTAATCAAGCAACATCTTTTAGAAATTAACAATAATCTCTTTAATTACAGAAACAGTCAACAGGACATGATAATATGATAACGGGAAAAACGAATGTAATAGGTGTAATAGGAAATCCAATAGAACATAGTCTATCTCCTCCCATGCACAACGCGGCATATGATGAAATGGATATGGACTATGTATATGTGGCATTCAGGATAGAAAAAGAAGACATATCCAAGCTGATAGAATCGGCAAAGGTAATGAACATCAGGGGACTTAACGTGACAATTCCATACAAGACTGACGTGATTGAATATCTGGATGAGGTTGATGAAACCGCCAGACGAATCAATGCCGTAAATACCATAAGCTTCAAGGATAAAGTAGCCAAGGGATACAATACCGATGGAACCGGCGCTGTAAAGTCAATAGAAAAATACACTACGTTGGAGGCCAAAAATGTCCTCGTCTTGGGTGCCGGCGGAGCATCTAAGGCAATAACATTCACATTAATAAACAATAACATAAACAAACTAACAATAGCCAACAGAAGTAGGGAAAATGCATGTAAACTGATAGACAATCTAAAGAGGGAGTGCAATTTTGATAATATAGAATTTATTCCAATCGGTGAAGCAGGTGACATATTAGGTGATGTGGACATCATCATAAACACCACGCCCATAGGAATGTATCCTAACGTCGACGTCGATACCCCAATAGAAACAGGCAATATCAATGAAAATCACGTGGTAATGGACATAATATACAATCCATTGGAGACAAAACTGCTAAGACAAGCCAGAAAAAACGGTGCTACCACAATATCCGGTACAAATATGCTAATAAATCAGGGAATAACTGCATTTGAAATATTCACGGGTAAAACGCCAAGTTACGAATCATTCGAAAAGGCATTGCTTGAACAGCTGAAGTAAATCCCATTTCCCAATACCCTTTTTTCTTTAATATAATTATATTTTTCTTTTAGAATAATTTTTGCAGGTTTCTACTTTCAAGTAATTGATTGTAATCTTACTTTTCATTGACGAGCTTTCCGCTTACATGTTCTATATCCAATTCCAATATTAATGTATGGTCGACGTGTTTTTCAATCTCATCATTTGCACTAACGCTTTCAGGAAAATACTTGTCTGCAAATAGATTCAATACCGATAAAATCTTTCCTTCATCTTGAACTTCTCTAATAATTCCAAAGCAGATAACACTTTTGAACGTAAACCACCAATTGTCCCCCAGTTTTCTTCCATCATCAACAATGCAGAAGGATACTTTTTCGTGACCGCGGATGCCGTCTATCTTATGTCCCTTTAGGGCTCCATGAAAATATAGTTTATTGTCCAGATAAACGTAATTCAACGGCACGGTATATGGATAATCATCATCACCCANNGCATAGGCCTAAACATGAAAACATATCTCTAAAAAGAAGTTAAAGTACTTTACTATAGTTCATTTGTTATCCGGTATAGGTCATTATTAGGGAAAATGAAGTGGGAGGTGAGTAATCACGTCATTATGCTTCCATCCGCATTGTATAATCTGGTTACAACCTTGGCGTTGCTATTGTATCCAACCTGTTGACCGCTTTTATAGTCGAATGAAAACTCCTGATTATTGGGAATCTGGAAACAGTCGGTATCCCTGTCATGATTCCAGTCATATACGAAGTTAAATCCACCACTTCCCCAGACAACCGCATCCGGCATAAATGAATCCCTATACTTATTCAAGTCATATTCAACCAGCTTATGGAGCGTGTAATCACGTTTTCCGAGAGTATCCGCCTGTTCGTCGCTCATGTAAAAGACTCCATCATCGGTGGCTATCGAGTAAGTATAGCCTGATGAACCCGCCGGCGTGTCAAGACCGTAGTATCCTATTAAATCATCAGTGCCGGCCGACATCATACCCGAGGCACTAACACTTGATGCCAACAGCACAAGCAACAATATTGTTGAGGTAATCGTCAATAATTTTCTGTACATCAAATCTCTCCGATTGTTAAATATCCTAATAATATCTATGATACTAATTGTTTAAATGATTTTTCATAATCATAATTTTCGGAATTGATTTTAAACAAGCTTACCATTCAATGTTTTTAATAAAAAAAGTTTATTTGGGGGGTCATATCTAATTATTCTCTTCAACGACTTCATCAATGGCACATTTAAGTTCTTTCAATGTTTCATCATTGTTTTTTAGTTTATTGAAGTTACTTCTAATGTTTTTTCTATATTCCTCTACGTTATCAAGGAATCCGTCAAGTATTTCCTGGGTGATGTCATCATGATGCTCTCCATATCCCAGCCTATCTACATAGATGGCATTAAGAATCTGTTCAAACTGTTTGTTAACGGGAATGCTTAAGATGGGCTTTTCAAGTTGAAGGGCTTCGGTAATCAATGAAAAACCTCCATTCGTAATGACACAGTTGGCATTTCTAAAGTCCTCGTACAGCTGCTTTTCGCTGAATTTCCTGAAGAGAAGATTGTCCTCCTTCAAGTCCTTGTGGAACCCGTATATTATGAATTGCTTGTCAGGATTATCCTTAAGCAGTTCTATCAGTTGGCTGTTCGAGTCGCTGGTTTGATATACGAGTATATGATTTGAGACGGTTGATTTGAGATTTATGATTTCATCCCTGATGATGGGATTTACGTACTTCGTATCCCTGTTTTTCAGTTCGGGATAGAAGTATGAGTATATGAGAGTTCTGTTGGCCTTTTGGATAAATGCATGCACTACCGCTTCACTGAATATCCTGTCCTTCAGGTACCTCTTGGGGGAGGAGTACTTTGCCTCCGTCAGAACGTGCATGTTGTCAATGCTGATAAGGGGTATCCTCAACAGATGAGACAATAGGTTTGCATAGAATTCAAAGTCCGATACGATGATGTCCGGCTTGAATTTCTTGGCCAACTTGTACATCATGTTCATATTGTTTTTAAGATCGCTTGGAACATCCTTCATATTGTATGCGAAGGTCTTCTTGTTTCTGACGCTGTTGTTTTCATAAACGGTATTGAAACCGCCAATATAATAGATGTTGTCAAATTTGCCGTTGAGGTAGTCATAAGCCCTGTCGCTGGCAAATACCAATACGTCGTAGCCCTCGTTTATAAGATATTCTATAACAACTGCACTGCGTATTGCATGACCCATTCCCTCACCGCAAAGGGAATAGAATATTCGGGTATTATGCTTTTCGTGTTCGAAGCTGTAATCCAACTCTTTCAATGTTACCTTGCGTCCCATCAACTGATAAGCTGTGCTTTTTGCATATTTTAATGTGATGCTTTTCAGTCCTTCCTCCTTGAGCCTTCGCGTTGATATGAGAAGTCTTGGATTTTCAAGTACCTTGAACCTGCTGATTTTGGCCACCCTTTCAATGTAATCGGTATCCTCGCCAAAGTCTATGCTCTCATCAAAACCGTTTACCTCTTCATGCAATGATTTGTACGTTAGTATACCGTAGCAACCTGCACCGTGCGGTTTGATGAGTGAAATCTTCTTTGTCATGTAATTTGCAAATTCATGGGA
Source organism: Methanosphaera sp. rholeuAM130 (assembly GCA_003266065.1). Taxonomy (GTDB): domain Archaea; phylum Methanobacteriota; class Methanobacteria; order Methanobacteriales; family Methanobacteriaceae; genus Methanosphaera. Next base: position 8,166 of record MUZY01000091.1, on the reverse strand, counting down.
TAACTCGTTTATAAAACCTTTCTCCAATGGTACGATTTGTGTAATGGCAATACCCAAGTTATGCAATTCAAACTCGTCGATGGCCAGTTGCAGGTAGTCATTGGTGAGTACGCAGTCGGAATCCAAAAATAACAGCAGCTCTCCACTGGCTACACGGGCACCATTATTTCTTCCTATTGCCGGAAGACCGCCGGGTACTACCTTACAGTCGTATGATTCGGCGATTTCAACCGTCCTATCAGTTGAATGGCTATCTGCAACGATTACCTCCAAATCATCAAATTCCTGTCTATGAATGCTTTCGAGAAGATTAGGCAGATAATCCTCTTCATTATATGTGGGTATGATAATGCTAAGTTTCATAAAAAATCACAAAGTACATTTACTATAGAATTGTTATGTCGAATATTCTATTTATTTCTTAGTATTATTAAAGTATAAAAAGAAATTGTTATTTATAAAATCTTAAAAAGGCTATGATGTTGACGAGTATTGATTAAATAGAAGTTAATTTTCGCATCAATATATTATGGTGGAAAATATCCTTCCTCGTTTATTAAAAAAAAGTTAATGGTGGGAAATTAACCTATTTGCTATTCAGAATCCTGGTGTTTGGATTGTCAAAGTACGAGTAGAAGTTCCATGACATGAAAGTCGCATCGCTCTTATCCTTGAACTTATCAAATACCGATGTAATCAATGTCTTATCGGGGGTCGTGGTATTCATCACGTAGGTTGTTTTCTGTCCGTCCTGTATGCATTCGACAACATTATACTCGCTCATGTCAACGGGTTCTGTCTGGTTGATGACAGTCAGCGTATGAGATGTCGTGTCACTGCCGCCGACCTCACATATCATGGCTACAAGCAGGATATAACCCATTATCACCACGGGTTTAATGAAGTGCTTCAGTTTAAGTCTCTCATCATTGGAATAATACATAAGCCATAGAAGTCCGATACCTATCAGAAATGGCTGTGAATACAATCCGCCGTCAAGTAATCCTATAAGAGCCAAGGTCAATGCCATAATGCAGACGCACTTGTTGAGGCCAGTCATCTTATGAAAGCCGAAAAGCCCGGTTATATATGTGACAATCCATACCGGTATTACAACGTATGCGTAGGGTTCAACATACTTCAATATTGATATGCCTGTATTGACGTGACCCGGTACTACATAATAGGACAGCAATCCCAGAACTGATTTATATGCATGAGAGTGCATTGGACTTGACGTGCTGGGATAGGGATGCATGGATGTCAGAATCGTAAATGGAGATACGCCCATCGAATGGCGAATGTAGAGCTCCAATACAAATCCGAAGAATGCACATGCAAGCAGGATTAATATGGTGGCCAACAGGTATTTAAAATGGATATTGTCTCTACAATATAATTTGTCGTTAATGAAACTGCTTTTGTCCAACAATACGTCCAGGATTATGAATACGCCGAGCATTCCAAGAAAGATGACGGTCTTTCCCTCGGATGATCCCTCAAGAAGTGGCCATAGTATTGTTGTTATGAGTGAGTCAACACTGTCGCTGACAAGTATGATCAACGCCAGAAAAATCAATATGAATGCGATAAGTATTTTGACCCTTTCCTGTTCGAATAGTTTTCTGTTAATCTCCATCTGCATGACCTTAAATGTTGGATGTCTTTTGATAATAATATATTAATCAATATCATATAAAGATTTTTTCAAAATGTGTTGTTTGGGTTAAAAGGGTGTGGAAGTCTTCCAATGATTATATTACACTTCGAGGGGGAATGTTGCTAACGAATATCATAGTATATGTTGAAGTAATAATAAGCAGTTTATTATAATAAGGGTTAAAATTAAATTTTCAAAAAAAAATAGCATGTGGTTAGATTTAGGATAAATCTAACATTCTCTGGATTGCAACACGTGCCTTGCCCGCTATCGATTCATCAACTGTCACTTCATACTTTTCCTCTACAAGGCAGTCGCGTACCTTTTCAAGCGTTATGAGTTTCATGGTCAAACAGAAAGCATCTCTTCGGAGTGGGTAAAATTCCTTATCCGGATTTTCACGTTTAAGTCTGGTGGCAAGGTCAATCTCGGTTCCAACGACCAATTCATTGATTTCAGGATCTTTAGCAAGCCTTACCATACCACCTGTACTTTCAACGTAATCGGCCATTTGTCTTACATCATCGTTACATTCTGGGTGTACTACTATCTTTGCATTAGGATAATCTTCTCTTGCCTTTTCGATATCTTCAACTTTAAACATTGTATGCACATAGCAATGTCCATTTTCCGGTACGATTAACGCTTTCTTGTTTGACAGTTTGGCTGAGTATGTTCCTAAATTGTAATCCGGTGCAAATATGAAGTTGTCGCCCTCAAGACTTGAAACTACCTTGCCCGCATTGGCGGAGGTACAGACTATGTCTGCCTCGCTTTTGGTTTCGGCACGACTGTTGACGTATAGTACCACAGGACTGTCAGGATTTTCACTTTTTGCCTGTTTAAGTTCTTCAAG
>MUZY01000091.1:2420-5622 GCA_003266065.1 Methanosphaera sp. rholeuAM130 | reverse complement strand
GCGGCTGTTTCTGCCATAAAGTTTACCCCACAAAATACTATCATGTCGGCTTCTTCTACCTGACTTGCCTTGATACATAATTCCAGTGAATCTCCCACAAAATCAGCTATCTCCTGAATTTCCTTTGGCTGATAATTATGTGCAAGAATTATAGCGTTTTTTTCTTTTTTAAGATTTTCAATTTCATTGATGATATCATCTATCATAGTACACCCCTTGATTAAGATTTTTTAATATTAAAATATAACACTCTTATATTTTTTATTATTATTTTATCCTATTTATATTATTGCATCATTTAACAATTTTTTACAGTCACAACCCCTATTTTCATCGGTTTTTTTAATTGTACTTGTCAATAATTCAATTAAACTTTCCTCACACATCTTCATCGCATCAACCACTTCGGTGATTGTAAGGTTATTGGGTGATATTGAAGCCGCGTAATTGGTAACGGCACATATGCTTGCATAGCACATCTGCTTTTCCCTTGCAAGAACAACCTCCGGTACTCCGGTCATGCCGACAACCTTTCCGCCGATAGACTTATAGAATTGAATTTCGGCACCGCTTTCAAATCGAGGTCCTTCCGTCGCGATGTAGATGCCCTCTGGATAAACGTCATTGCCGTCAATAAGCATTCCCCTTAATCCTTCACAGTAGGGATTGGTACAGTCGATATGCACGACCTCATCATCATAAAACGTTGATTTTCTGTTTTTCGTAAAGTCTATGAAGTTATCCGGTATAAGCAACGTTCCCGGTTCTACGTTGATGTCAAGTGAGCCTACGGAGTTGGTTGCAAACACGTCCGTAACTCCAATTAAGTGAAGGGCTTCAATGTTTGCCCTGTAGTTAATCATGTGTGGAGGAGTACTGTGATTCTTGCTATGACGGGGAATATATGCTACCTGTTTGTTTTCAACCTCAAGTATGCTGATTGTTGGACTTACCCCATAGTCTGTCTCGACAGTTTTGGTCTCTATAAAAGGATACATGTCAAGTAAGCTTTCGGCACCGGTTCCTCCAATAACGCCAATCATTCAATTACCCCTTGATTACGCCTAAAGGTAACATTTGTGCAACGAGTTTGCTGATACCGGTATCGTTTGCCGTTTTCACTACGCTGTCAACATCCTTATATGCACCCGGTGCTTCCTCGGCTATAACCGATGGGCTGTTGGCCTTAAGCACAATGCCCTTTTTGGCCAGTTGCTCTGATATCTGCTCCGGTGTATATTCCCTTTTTGCACCACTTCTTGAGAGCATTCTGCCAGCACCGTGAGCCGTTGAACCGAAAGTTTCTTCCATTGCGGTATCCGTACCTGCAAGTACGTATGAAGCCGTTCCCATTGTACCAGGTATAAGAACGGGCTGACCCACGTCACGGTATTCTTGTGTAATCTCCTTTCTGCCTGGACCGAATGCACGTGTTGCACCCTTACGGTGAACGTATACTGTCTTGTTCATCTTGCCTACCTTGTGTCTTTCGCGTTTGACGATATTATGGGCAACGTCATACAATACGTGCATGCCGAGGCTGTCGGCGTCCTGCTTTAGGATAGTTTCAAATGATTCGCGAAGCCAGTGCTGTATCATCTGACGGTTGGTCCATGCATAGTTGGCTCCACATGCCATTGCCTGCAGGTATTTCTGTGCCTCATCCGAGTCTATAGGGGCACATGCCAGCTGCCTGTCAGGTATATCCATCTTCAGCCTTTTGGCTACCTTGTCCATTTCCCTTAGGTTGTCGGCACATATCTGATAGCCGCAGCCACGTGAACCTGTGTGGATGAGTACGACTACCTGATTCTTTTCCAATCCGTAAACCTTTGCGGTTTTATCGTCATAGATGTCTCCAATCGTTTGAATTTCCAGGAAGTGGTTACCGCTTCCGAGCGATCCAAGCTGTGGAATACCTCTGCGTTTGGCTTTGGTTGATACCTCATCCGGGTTAGCCATATCCATACAACCGTTTTCTTCCAGATATTTAAGGTCTTCATCCCATCCGTAACCGTTTTCAACGGCCCATTTTGCACCATTTTCCAGTACTTCATCAATCTCCGTTTCCTTCAAGTGCTTAATGCCGTTGCTGCCAAGGCCTGACGGTATCTTCTTGAACAGATCATCGACCAGGTCATTCATGTATGGGGCTATGTCTTCTTTTGTAAGGTTTGTCTTGACGAGCCTTACTCCACAGTTAATGTCAAAGCCTACACCGCCGGGACTGATTACACCGTTGTTTTCGGCAAATGCTGCAACTCCTCCAATACTGAAACCGTATCCGAAGTGAATGTCCGGAAGTCCTATTGACCTTTTCTGTATACCTTCAAGATGTGCGACATTGGCTACCTGCTGTAGAGTGCCGTCATCGATTGACTTAACGGATTCGTCATCCAGATATACTCTGGCGGATACTCTCATACCTTTTTCCTTGCTGGATGGTATTTCATAGACACCATCCCTTACTTTTTCCAAATCGGCTTTTGTTACCATATATAATCACTATAAAAATTATTATTTTAAAAGTTTGTTTATCATTTATTATTATATAATTATGTGTTTGGAATAGTATTTTATTTTTTCGAATTTCATGATTGATTATTATAAATGAGTGGGGAGTGAATATTTATTATTTGTTTTGCAGTATCTAAAGAATAAGTGTCTAATGCACCAAGCATATTTTTGAAGTGGGTGCACAAAAAATTGTAAGAGAAAAATCGTCATAATCCTGTCATTCTTCAACTTCAAAAAAATGATGAATTATCTTTTAAAGTATTTTGTAAGACGGATTAATGCAGATATGTGGTGGTACTTTTTTAAGGGGGACTGTCTAATCATACAAGCAACTTTTAATCAGTTTCCTATATGTCCTGTTATAATTTAACGTGTTCTGGTTTCCAACAATAATCAGTTTACGTTTGGCACGTGTTATAGCCACGTTTAATCGTCTTAAATCATTTAGAAATCCTATTTCTCCATTGTCATTGCTTCGTACACATGAGATTATGATTATCTGTTTTTCACGGCCCTGAAATCCGTCAACACTCTTGACTTCAACGTCTATTTTTTCCGAAATCAGTTTCACCTGGTCTGCATATGGGCTGATGATGCCGATGTCATCCTTGGAGATGCCCTTTTTAATGTAATCGTTAGCTAATTCTATGCATATTTTGGCTTCAACCATGTTGATGAATGACTT
>MUZY01000091.1:0-2349 GCA_003266065.1 Methanosphaera sp. rholeuAM130 | reverse complement strand
TAAAACTCGCCGTTTGAGAAATTCATCAGCCTGTCGTTCATTCGGTATTGGACGTTCAACAGCTGACCCTTATATGGATATTTTTCAATCAGTGACTCGAAGAGCGTTTCCTCCAGTTCATAGGCGTCAGTGCTTATGATGGTGGGAGGCAGCTGCTTATGGTCGCCCGCAAGTATGAACCTATGGGCCTTAGCTATCGGTATCAATACACTGGGTATGGTGGTTTGTGAAGCCTCATCAATAACCGCCACGTCAAACTTGTACTTGGCTATGACATCCAATGCAGCCGAGGAATTTGTGGATACGATTACGTTGCTTTCCTCAATGATTTGGCTGATGATTTTGTTTTCAAGAACATTTACTTTATCATAGATTTCATTGACCTTCCGGTCATAGTCAATCCATCTGGCCATGGATTGGATTGTCTTCTTGTCAACTCCCCTCGACGACTTGTTTTTATTGGCGTATTGCTTTATCTGGTTGTCGGTCAGTCCACGCCTGTACTGTGGGGTAGGTTTGGTATAGTACCTTTTTTCCTCATTGTATTCATCTATAATATTGTAGTAGCTTTCCAAATTGGCTCCCAACGGGTGACCGTTTACCTTATATGCCAGGGTGTGCTTTATGTTGTCTGGAGATACCCTCTGAGGATGACCCAGCCGGGTTATCTTCAATTTTTCGTTTGATGCCAATCGTTCAAGCAGATTGTCAACTGCGGTGTTGCTTTCGGCCGTCGCCAAGACCTTATTGTTCTGTCTTAATTCCTGCTGTATCAATTCGACGAGGGTTCTTGTCTTCCCGGTTCCGAATGGGCCGTGGATAAGAAAGAAGTCCGGCGTCGACAATGCATTCCTGACGGCTTTCTTTTGTGACTCGTTTAAGGATGTGTCGATATATTCAAGGTATACTTCGTCCTCTTTTTTAGGGCTTTTTGTGTTCAAATGGTATTCCAGTGCATGCTTTGCATTTATCGTCAGATTTCTCAGGTTATCCTCCATTCTCCTGAACGTAACGTCATTGACGTACAAATCAAGTCTAACCTTCTTTTTCAGAGCCCAGCGGGGTACCTTTTTTTCAAATGCTACCTTCAGGTATTTGCTTCCTTTCTCCGTGACGGTTGCTGTAAGATTGCTTTTAAGAGGATTGTCGGTGCTTATTAAGACCACGTCCCCAACGCTTATTTCACAGTCTATCCTCTTTTTTCTACCATATTGGACAATAGTTGAACCCAACTCCTTTGCCAGTCTTTTGCCTTTCATGTTGGTAATGGCTCTTCCGGCCTGTTCCCTTTCATAGGAGGACATCTTCTTGATTTCATTGACCATTACCTTTATTTCCTCTTCTCTTTCGTAGTTGATTAGCGTTATAAGTTTTTCGATATATTTCTTCATGGTAGTTTCATCTGCCTTTTCGATAAATGTTATGTGTAGAATTATTATTGTTGGGGCTTAATGTGGCACTTGTGAGTCACGTTTTCGATTGGGTATTCGATTAATGCTCTTTTGTTTCACGTATGGTGATGCTTTTTTTAGATATCTACAATGAATTTCACATGACAATTGTCTTTTTTCTGGTCGATTTGCATCAGGTGATATGTTATGGCCTTTACTTCCGTTTTATAATTGTACCTGTCGGTATCGTATGTGTCGCCGTGGAGTGTTGCACTTAACGTGTAGCCGTTATCTTCATCTTTGATATTCAGCTCGTAATCCTTTGCAATGAAATAGTCGCAGTTCATCAGCATTATGACTTCGGTAATCCAATCATATAACAATGCATATAAGTCTTCGGATACTATTTTAACGTCTACCGATTTGACGTTTTGAATCTTGTCCGTGTCGGTTACGAGGTTCATCGTAGCCAGTGCACTGTTTATAAATGCATCCTCCAAGCTATCGGTAACCACTTCTATTCCTATATCAGCGGTTGTATCAAAGTAATTGAATCTATTCATGGTAATAAGTTCCTTTAATTGATTTAAAAAAAGTGTGATTATATTAAGGATTTTTTTCTTAATATAACTTAGGGGTATGTTGCTTAAGACTACCCTTTACATCTTTACTGTCAAATCTAAGTGTTATGACTCTGCTGTTTCCTTTTTTACCGGTACCTGTATAGGTGGCATCTATCAGCCTGTAGAACTCCAACTTGTTTATAAGGCGGTTGAATGTAGCATAACTGATGTCACATTCACGTTTATATCCCTTGTATAGTTTGCCGGAGGTTAAGTCTTCCTCGTTTGCTCTTGCAATGTATAACAGCAGTTTCTGTTCCTTTTCATCCAATGTCTCAAGCAGGTATTTCAGGCTCATGCTTGAGGCACTTTCAATTGCCTTGTCCACATCTTCC
>MUZY01000080.1:4353-12357 GCA_003266065.1 Methanosphaera sp. rholeuAM130 | reverse complement strand
TTAAAATACTTTTGGCCAAGTCTCCGATTCATTCGATTCTTGATTTTTTTGAAGTTCCTTTTTTCTATTTTTTCTCGAAAGCCTTTGGAAGCTTTTCATAAAAATTTTCAAATTATCTGAAAAAATATTTAATAAGTAAAAAACAGATAATATACTTTATTACAAGAAGGAGAGTATCCGATGAAAATAACCAATCCCAGTCAACTACCGCAAAAGCCCGGAGTATACATCATGCACAACAGTCTTGATGAAATAATCTACGTGGGCAAGGCAAAAAAATTAAAAAATAGGGTTCAAAGTTATTTTCGTGATGAAGATAAACTGGATCAGCCGAAGACGCAAGTGATGATGAAACATTTCTCATACCTGGAATACATACTTACAAATACCGAGAAAGAGGCATTGATACTTGAGGCAAATCTAATCAAAAAATATAAACCTCATTATAATATCAGCCTTAAGGATGGAAAACAATATCCCTACATTAAAATTACCAATGACACCTATCCGAGAATACACGTCACACGTAAAATATCCAGTGACGGTGCATCATACTACGGGCCGTATACCGATGTGACTAATGCAAGATCATTTATAGATTTTTTAAATAAAAACTTCAAAATAAGGACATGCAAACACATGGATGGCCCGTGTCTTAATTATCAGATAAAGCAATGCAGTGCTCCATGCAAGGGCAATATCTCCCAAGAAGAATATAACAGTAATATCCGAAGAGTAAAACTGCTCCTTCAGGGAAAATACAAGACATTATTAAAGCAATTGAAAAGACAGATGAATCAATACTCAAGGAATATGGAATTCGAAAAGGCGGCATTAATCAGGGATCAGATGGAAACAATAAGAATCACGCTTGAAAAACAGAACATACAACCAACGATGGAAGTTAATCAGGACATTATTGGAATTGACCATAACGGCGTACAAGCGGCGGTTGTAATATTGTCTGTCAGAAACGGCAAAACAAATAAGAAGGATGATTTGGTTCTAAAACAAATCGATGGATTTACCGATAAGCAAATTCTGACAGAGTTTATAAAGCAGTACTATTCAACCGCTCCATGTCCCGATGAGCTTATACTTGAGGACAATATAGAGGATGAAGAGGTTATAACCGAATGGCTTGAGGAAAAGCATGGTCATAAAATTAGGATTAAGGTGGTTGAAGATGGTCATTACCTAACATTAATCAAGATAGCTAAGAAGAATGCACATATAAGTCTGACGGAAAAGACAAAGGAAGAGGAAAACCCGCTTTTGACGCTTGAACAATACCTTAACCTTCCAAGACTCCCATATCACATAGAAGCATTTGACATATCCAACATATCCGGTATACATGCAGTGGCATCCATGGTGGTATTTGAAAACGCAAAACCTGCAAAGAGGATGTATCGTAAATTCAAGATGAAAACTCCGGGACCAAATGACTTTGCAATGATGAAGGAAGTCCTTACCCGAAGATACTCAAGAATATCCCCTGATTATGATAAGGAGGTTAACGAGAATGATTCCATGTTTATAAAGCCTGACTTGGTATTAATTGATGGTGGTAAAGGACAGCTTGGAATGGCAGTTGAGGTATTCAGGGAATTAAACATTACTGACGTACCGCTAGTAGGACTTGCAAAGAAGTTTGAGGAGTTATACGTACCTCATAGAAGCGAACCTATAATACTGCCACGAAAGTCAACAGCACTTCATCTGCTCCAATATGTACGTGACGAATCGCATAGATTTGCAATTACATTCCATAGGCAGTTGAGGAGCAAGGCATTTACGAAGTCAATATTGGATGATATACCGGGTGTGGGAAAAAAGAGAAAACAGGCATTGCTGACATACTTCGATAATCTGGACACCTTATACGATGCCAGTTTAGATGATATAAAAAATGTACCTTCCATACCTGAAAAATTAGCCGTAACGATATATGAAAGGTTGCAGGAGGATAAAAAGGATAAGAATAAGTAATAAGATACTCCTTAATAACTTTTATCAATCCGAAGATTGAACACTTATTCTTTATCTAATGTGGCAGAGTCCAAATCAAGTTTATGTGGAATAATCTCATACTCTTCCAATTCATATCCTATATCCTCATAATCTTCCAATTCATATTCCTCTAATTTACCGTCAACCATCAGATTCCCAACATCCAATATTTTATTGACTTTGAAATTTCCCGTTGCCAGGCATCTGTGGGTGTTTTCAATTACGAAGGTATTGATGTTTTTCGACATATGAGTCAGCATCATCAGACATTTGGTCTCAGGTATGGTCAAATCGGGATCATAATTGCATGAGCCCAGCCTATCAAGGAACATCTTTGAATATCCTGCTATGTCATTATAGTAGATGGGAGCCGTGAATATGAAATAATCAGCTTGTCTTATCTTATCCATAATCAAGTTGTAGTCATCATCCAGCACGCATCCTCCACCCTTTTCACAAGCTCTACAGGCAGTGCAATGTCCGATATCAAAGTCATCCAGAAAGAGTACTTCATTTGTTCCGTCATTGTCTTCGATACCTATCGTTATTCTGTCAATAATCTTTTTCGTATATCCATTATGTCGGGGGGAAGTAATTAACGTTAATGCTTTCATTTTCATCACCTATTTTCAATTATTTTTCTTGTTTTTTCGTTTCCATAAGGACAAATATAAAGACACATTCCACACGCTACTGGATGTCCCTCTTTTTTACGATTGCTCAAAAATTCACCACATTTAACCGGGCTGTAGGATTGCTTAGCATCCGGCAAGTCCACGATGGCCTTTCCGGGACAGGCGTTGACACAGATTACACAGTCGTCACATAATGAATCCATTGGACTTCCCGCGTAATTGGATAATGGCATGTCTGTCAATACCGTTGCCCAAGTCAGCCTTGGACCATACTCCTTGGTGGTCAGCAGATTATTCTTGCCAAGCCATCCAATACCTGCCAGATGAGCACTGGCCTTATTGCTAAATGGCATTTTAAGATTTAAGTTGCTGTTGGTACCGGATACATCCAATTTGATGGCATTATATCCTTCACATTCAATGCATCCTATTATCTTGTCTGCTATAACGGAAACTCTGTTATGTGAATTAAAGTATTCATCAAGATATTCCTGTGCCAGTTTATCATTGTTATACGTCAATGGAATCTTTTCTATAATGTCCTCTAACATCTTATGTCCAATTGCAATGGCATATGGATATTTGCAGATGTCTTCTCCATACATATCAATCAGTTCTTCCTCATTTTTAGAAAAATCAGCAATCCCATAAACATCACTTAATTCTTCCAGTAATCCAATTACTTTCATGACAAAACCTCTGGAATGATAATCATTAACTACTTATTTTTTAAGTCTTTATGTTTTATTGGCTTTTTTAAGTCGGTTGCTTTTGGTTACTTGCTAAAACCTATAATTAATGTTCCTATTTTGGCGTCATGTTCCAAGTCAAAGCAATCTCTAATGTAGTGATCAGTTTCGGTTGATGGTATGGCAACCGTTAGGCTGGAAACCATGGATTCCAGGTCACGGTGAGTAAAGAAATCGCTGGTTGTACTGCTCATCACAAAGAATTGCTTTTGACCGTAGGCAGACAGATTGTTGTATGTCACAAAGTTTTCAGATAAAAACGTTACGTCGGGATCATCTCTCAAATCCTCAAGCTCTTCTTCATCATATATGCTTTCACCGATAATTTGGCCGTTTTCATTTCTAAGGGTGAATGTTGTATCTTTTGTTTTATATGAATCTTCAACACGATTCGATTTAATGTTATTGTCTATCACTATCACTATTGCCTCGTCCTCTTGGAAGGCCTCTTCCATTCCCTTGTTGATGAAGGGTATCAATTCGTTTAATCTTTTCATTTCATATTCAAGTACGGATTTTTTCATATTGTCATCCATTACTTCGGCAATCATGACGGCATCCTCATCATTCAATGCATTTAATAAGTCCTCACTAACTGACATTTGTAGCAATCTCCCTGTTATTATATGGTTAACTATCTGTTCAATGTTGTTATTATTTTTTTANNTATCTATTCGGTAAAGCCTATTATCAGTGTCGTGATTCTATCCTCATGGGAGACGCCATAACAATCTTTAATGAAATGATCGGCTTCTGTCGATGGAACAGCTATAACAAGAGTTTTCACCAGACTTCTGATTTTTTCTTCACATTCTAATTCACCGAATAATTCAGATACCACGAAAAATTGTTTTTCACCTGAGGTAGGTATATTCGGGTATGTAACGAAGTGTTCGGATATGAAATATGCCTCAGGATCATTTTTCAATTCTTCCAATTCCTCCGGGTCGTATATCTCTTCACCGATAATCTTTCCAGAATCGGTTTGTAGAGTAAGGGTAGGTATTAATTCTTCATCCGGGATGACATAACCCCTTTTATCGTTTATTAGTATAAGCACATGTTCCTGTTCGAATGCCTTGTTTAAGCTTTCATTTATTACAGGTATCATTTCATTTAAACGTTTCATCTCTAATTTAAGTATCCCTTTTTTATATTCGTCCGGTAATGCTTCGGCCACTATTATGCTTTCTTCAGTTCTAATCAGTTCCAGTATCTTTTCTTCAATATTCATGGCAGACCTCCATGCTTGTATATTTTTTCTTATACGGATATTTTACATCATATCAATCGTTATCCTTTTACGATATTTATAGATGATCCTTTATTTCACAGATTCGTTAATGTTTAATTTTCACAGATTCAATCCAGTTTCCTTAGCTTTTTTGAGTATCTTATTATCCCCACTTTTTGACGGTTCATTATTTCCAACAGACAATACTTCCACAACATCCAATCCAATGGAGTTAAATAATCTTGCACGTTTATTGATATAATCGTCGTAAAAACCATTTTTTGCTCCATAAGTATGTATAATCACTGCTTTAATCTTTCCATTTAACTGATTGGGGGTTGTTTTTGTCATTGAATAAAATCTGTCCATGAATAAATGTCCCTGTGCATTTATTTCACCGAAGTAGTTGGGAGCTGCAAAAATGAATGCATCTGATTTTTCAACCTTATCCATAATCATCAAAAAGTCATCATTTATAACGCATTTTGTAGGATTTGATAGATCTTTGCATCTTCTGCATCCTTGACAACCTTTAATATTCAGGTCTTCAATGAAATAAATGGTGTTTTTCCCGCCGTTTTCAATTATTCCTTCGGTAATCTTATCAACAATTTGTTTGCAGTTTCCATTTTTCCTGGCACTTGCAATAACAGATATGGCATCCATGTATAATCACTACATAATAATATGTCCAATTGGTTTAAAGTATTTTTTATCAAATTAATATTATTTTTAAATTTTTTCCCCCAAAAAAAGGAAAGTATATTTATTTCATTAGGACTAAAAATATATTTATGATATCAAAAATAATAGATTTTTTCTCAGATAGTGGTAAGTTAATCATATCTCCAGAGGAACTATTTTATTTAAGAGGTCAAAAGAAAGGGTTTTATGGAATATTGTCAGTAATATTCTATTTAGCATTCTTATCTTTAATTATAGGTATATTATTACAGGATTTAACATTCGGTGCGATATTTGCATTAATATCAATAATATTTACATTGGTATTTAAGTTTATACATGCCGTAACGATACATGTCTTTGCCAAATTATTGTTTGGTGGAGACGGCAAGTTACTTGCCTGTTACAACTTAATATGTTATCCTAGTTGTTTATACATATTTTTAATAGTAGGATTAGCATTAACCGTATTAAATAAGATGTTTCTATTTCCGCTCATATTGCTGGTTGTACTATGGCAAATGGTCATAGTAATAACGGCCGTAGCAACAGAATATGGAATAGACTTTGGTAAAGCGTATATATCGACATATGGTTTATGGTTAATCATATTAGCAATTCTAATGGGGATAGTATAAAATGGATGGAAGTAAAATATTGGGGATAATAATAATCGTCGCATTAATATTTTCAATAAGTGTTGTGGGAGTGAATTCATTTTTCATTAAATCCAATGAGGAAAAGGGAACGTCATCTTCAATAATATTAACGTTGGACAGTTTGGAAAATGCGACATTTACAAAGAATGACCTGACTAATAAAACGGATTTATACTTCATATTAAATGATTCAACACAAGTTCAACCGGTTATAAACATGAATATTCATCAAAAGGTAGGATCTGTAAATGTAATATTTGCCGATACTGATAATATTTATAATATAACTTCATCAAACTATAACAACTCCTCAACGACAGTAAACTATGCACAAAACAACGATTCATTGGACGTTAACATGTCCTCCAACAGTGCGGCAAATACTATTGTTCTAAGCAACAAATACATTTATAACATTAACGGCGAATTGTTATGCGGTGGATTTGCATCAAACTTCACACCCGAGAGTAAGGTAAACAATTTAAATGTAAACGTTACATTGGGTGGAGTTTCAGTACAGTTGAATAATAATAAAATACAGAATATGGACATGCATATAACCGTTGGTGGATTGGATGTCAGGGGAAGTCCTTCAGGATATTCACATCTACAATCGGAAGTTAAAGTTGGCGGAGTAAACTTCAAGGACAATAATCAAAAACTCTATGTACGTTCAAGCATAGAATTGGGCGGAAATAATCCGGGAAGTTATCAGAAAGTATCCCTAAAGGGATGGGATAATTTCAAGGGAAGTGCATTTGATCAATCTGAGGATAAATTAGATGCGACAAGCTATATACAGATAGGTGGATTGAACATAGCTTAATCCACTCTTCAAACTACTTTTTTTCTTTATTTTTTCAATGGAATAACGGGCTACTGTTATTTGTTTAATGTAATGTTATGCTATTTTTGTACTTTACACTAAGGTTATGCTACTTTTTGTAATAATCTCAAATAACATTTTCATAAAAAGAAATTTCTCATAAACAACATCAATCTATCGAAGTTAAATGATTAAAATTGTCAATAAATAAAAAAAGGGGAGTGGATGGGTTGAATATTCCTTATAATTTATTTAAGAAGGCTATAATAAGTTTGACAGTATCTTCCATATCTTTTATACTTACAACACTTATCGGTGTATGTATGTATCTTGAACCACTGGATAGTGTAGCAGTTGCTATTCCTTCACGGGTTAAATGGATTGCTGAAGCATCGGTTGTTCCACCGTCTCCTACTTCCAGTTGGTAGTCTATGTTTGCTTCTTCGGCTGCTTCCACCAATAGTTTTTTCATCATCGGATGGGTTATAAGTCCTCTACCGCTGGCATCTGTTAGTGAGATTACGGCTCCTTTTCCTGCCTTGATGTATGCTTCCTCTTCCTTGACTCCAGGATGGTCTCCTGCTATTGTAACGTCTAATGCGATTGCCATGTCTGGATTTAATTTAAATGCACTGGTTTTTGCACCTTTTAATCCTACTTCTTCCTGTACAGTACCTACACCGTATACCGTAACGTCGCCATCATATTCCTTCATAACTTCTGCCATTACGGCACATCCAACACGGTTGTCCAGTGCTTTACCCATCACAAGGTCATTCAAGCATTCTTCAAATTCAGTATGGAATACGATTGCGTCTCCAATTGACACTAATTCTTTTGCTTGTTTTCTGTCTTTGGCACCAATGTCTATGAACATGTTTTTGTACGTTATTATTTTTTTTGCTTCTGATGCACTGGTGATGTGTGGTGGTTTTGAACCGATGATACCCGGGATTTCACCATTTTTTGTTTGGACGTATACCTTTTGGTTAAGCAGCATCTGGTCGTTTATTCCACCGATTTTCACGAATCGTAGGAATCCGTCATCATCGATGTAGCTTACCATTAAACCGATTTCATCCATGTGGGATGCCAGCATTACACTAGGCTTATCCTCTTTACCTTTGTGGGTTGTGATAAGATTTCCCATAATGTCTGTTTCCATTTCATCTACATGGTCTTTAAGTTCTTCTTTTAGTATTTC
>MUZY01000080.1:3617-4347 GCA_003266065.1 Methanosphaera sp. rholeuAM130 | reverse complement strand
TTTTGCCTCTTTTATTTTTTTTGAAAAATATTATAATTCATTATCTTGTTATAGAATAATATATAATTGGGGTAGTATAAATTTTTAGATAATATATTATTTAATGTAATTGTAACATTTTTTTTCATAGGATTTTTTTTGATTTATATTTATCAAATTGTTGTTTGGGAAAAAGTATTTGTTAATCTTATTGATATGGATGATGTTATCTTCAATTGTTATTCAAACTATTACTATAAATACTGGGATGATTTAAGGGTGAGTTATTTAAAAGAGACTGTATATGTGATTGTGGAATTGTTAATGTTTGAGAAATGTGGTTCTTAAGATTAGAAATAGGGTTGTTAATTGTTGAAAAATTAAAAATAGAAAAAAATGAATTTTAAGAATATTTAATTATTCTTTAGCTAATAAAATATCGCTAGCTTTAATGGTTTTACGATCAGCATGTTTTGCTAATTTTATTGATCTTTTTGAAATTTCTTCACCATATTCTTCTAATATGTTGATTAATTCGTCTACTGCGTCGTCACTTACTCTTGATACACCAGAATTTGAGAGAATTCTTTTTACTGGTGCTTTTGGTAAAATTGCCATATTTTTTATCTCCTTTTTAGTTATAATAATTTTTATATAACACTTTATATATATACTTAACTTAATTTGTTAAAATATTAAGCATATTTTAATTAATTTTTGGTTAAGTATATATAATCTTATCTGTTTGTTT
>MUZY01000080.1:0-3496 GCA_003266065.1 Methanosphaera sp. rholeuAM130 | reverse complement strand
TCCAATAAAAAGAATATCAACCATTGCATACACATAGGGATGCATCGATGATTCCGGAAAAATGCGTCCACTAAAAAAATTATGAAATCTCATTAATAATATTACTACTTTTGCTTTCAAATACCCAAATCCTATTGGTTACCTATGCAGATATTACTGTTAAGAGGCAGGCAATAATGTTTGACATAATATAATTGACATTCAAAAAATTGGCAAAAATGAAATAAACAATAATCTTTACAATTGTGGTCAAAACACCAAAAACCACACAAGGTACCGATTATTTTTTCAAATCCATAGCATTCCACCAAATTAACTAATAATATCCATAATCACATCATGTTAATAGTCAGTTCTAATTTGCTAATTGATATCATGGGATATTGTACAAGAATTATGACCTTATCCAAATCCATTACTGAAACAAAAATAAAGTACAAATATTACTAAAGATAAAAATACTAATAATTACTAAAAAAATTTTATTTAAGTGAGTGGAAAAAATATGGATGTAATAACAGTTATAATAATGTTTGTATTATTCTTGCTTGCAATGATATTTGTTTTTTCATCAGCACTGCTAACACCTTACATAGGTAAAAAAAATCTTATAACGGTAGTAGTACTGGGATTGGTTGTAGGAATAGTGGCGGGTGCATTTTTAGCGGCACCTATAGTGGAAGACTTACCCGACTTTACACGAACACTGGTTGAAGAAAGTGTTGCAGGAACAGATGTCGTTGAACTGGAATTATCAACGAATGGAAACATAACAGAAATAATAAATAATATCTCCTCCATTGAAGGGGTAGAAAAAGTAGACTATAACGGAATAACATTTAAGATTGATGAACCGTTCTCAACCGATACCGATAAAGTGCGATTCCTATCATTTTTAAATGGAACAAATGCGAATATAACTGATATAGATGAGTTGTCAAATGACACGTACTATGTTTACATGGAAAAGGACTGTGATCCTCAGGGAGTATTGGATTCCATATACTACACATTTGGTCAACAGACATATACTCATCTTAAATATACCTCAATGCAGGCAAATGCAACGGTAAAGGCAAATAATATAACGAACATCATCTCGGCAATAGGTGAAAATGATGCTGTAGTACTTAACATAACCGGACCTACTGAAGATATGATAAATCAAATAAACAAATACCTTCCGAATCAACTTAATGCGGTAATATTTTCAGGAGTGCTTGGAGTTCTAGTAGCACTGGCAGGATTCTTTGTAGACAGCATATTCAATCTTATAAACAATTTCAGAAAGAAACGAAACACTTCATCTGATCGTGAAAGAATCAAACGTAAAGTTGTACCGGGAACAGAAAATAGGCAAAGACGTTCAAGAAAGGTAAATAAGGATTCCATAGACATATTCGATGATTCATTTGATGATAGTCCGAAACAAACCATAGGTTCAAACAAACGATTCAAGCAATTGACTGTTGAGGATTTAAAAGAAAAAACAATTAAAAATTCAAAACAGGAATCCGACAAAAAAACTAAAAAGGGCTTTTCATTAAATCCATTTAAAAAATCATCAAAAAATGATGCGGAAATGGTTGAAAAAGATACAATGAAAACTTCCAAAACTAATAAACGTAAAGCCCCACATGTACGTCCGAAACGGAAATGATGGTTGTTTTTTCCACTTTCCAATACTTTTTTTTTAAAATAATCACAAAACGTTTTTTAAATAATCCATCTTTTAAATACTGAAAGGGGGAATATATGATGAAATCAGTAATACTGTACTCTGGAGGAAAAGACAGTACAATGGCAGTATACCATGCTTTGAAAAATAATGATGAAATATATGCACTCATTACAATGGTATCCAGGAATGAGGAATCGTATATGTTTCACGTTCCAAATATACACATGGTGGATTACTGTTCTGCCGCAATGGAAATACCAACAATAGATGTTCTGACCGATGGAGTTAAAGAGGAAGAGCTGGATGACCTTGAAAATACATTAAAAAGACTTAAAACTAAAGGTGTTGAATGCGTTTACTCGGGGGCGTTGGAATCCGTATATCAAAAATCACGGATAGATAACATCTGTGAAGAAATCGGATTAAAATCAGTATCGCCTATGTGGCATGTAAATCCCGAAGAATACATGAGACAATTGGTGGATGAGGGATTTGAAGTAATCATATCAAGCGTATCCGCATATGGACTAACAAAAGAGTGGCTGTCTAAAACAATAACCCATGATGTCATAGATGAAATAATGGTATTGAACGAAAAATATGGAGTACATCCCGCCTTTGAAGGAGGAGAAGCAGAAACGTTAGTTCTGGATGCACCATTTTATGATCGAAGGATAGTTATAGATGATGCTGATATCATATGGAATGTCGATAGTGGGGTATACAATATTACAAAAGCACATCTTGAAGAAAAACATGATTACTCTATTGATTAACATAGTCTAAAGGGAAGTATGGTGGTTAATTAACGATATAATCTATCAGCTCATCAATATCTTCACTGTATAGTTCCACTTTTATGTCACCTAAAGCCGATAAGTCCACATCGTTAATGTGAAATCTGTTGTTATATGCCGACTGCTTATGGATATAAAAGAAGGTTGAGTTATCCATTCTGTTTTTGTTCAATATCGCTTCGATAACCTCGTTATATCCTTCCTTGTTTATCCTATTTTTTAATATATTTACTAATTCAATATCTCCGTTTATTTCTAAAGTCTTTTTTGTTTCTGGTGTTGGGTTTTTGTTTGTTATATTTTTTATGCTGGTTTGGATTTTTTCTATATCTTCTGTTTTGTTTAATTTTGTTTTTATGATTACTATTGTACGGTTTATATTTTGGTTTAATCTCATTATTGATCAATTCCTTTACGACATTTTTGAATATCGGTATCGGGCCGTCATTAATCAGCATAAAATCTGCAGTAGCTATGACATTGCCTATACCAAATTTCAGTTCACGCATATCCCTTTCCAGGAATTTTCTAAAGTCAGTGGAGTCATCGCTTCTGTTTCTTCTTTTAAGTCTGTTGAAACGTGTTTGGGGACTAGAATGAATTGCTATAATCTTAAAGTTTCTGAAGTTTCTCCTAAAAATGTTTACTTCAAATGGACTTCTAATGCCTTCTATAATGTAAACCTCTTGCTGTACCTTTTTAAACTTACGATGCGATTGTTTTTGGTTATTTGTTTTATAAACCTTTGTGACTGTATTGGAACTGTTGTTTATCCTATCTCTTGAGTGATTTTGAATCTCTTCAACGCATCTTTGTGCAATGACGTTATCGCCGTATTTCTTTCTTAAGTTTACAGCAGCAATTCCAGGAGTACAATTTTGTTTTTCAGCTTCTTTACGAACGACATCACCCATACTGATTATATGAACTCCTTCATTTTTGGCAAGTCGTGATATTATACTTTTTCCTGAACCGGGAAGACCAGTTATTCCATAAACCTTCAAATTATTATGCTCCT
>MUZY01000116.1:28587-29092 GCA_003266065.1 Methanosphaera sp. rholeuAM130 | reverse complement strand
AAAACGGTAAATATCTGGGAGCTACAGCAAATACTGTACTGATAAAGTCCGCAACAGAGATAAAAACCAATTACATAAACAACACATTAAACAACAACACCTCATCAAAAAGCGGTGACATTAAGACCGGTTCAATTATGAGTATACTTACAGGTGCATCAACGGTTAAACCTGGTGACAGGTTGAAACTGATAGCACACCTATCCGAAGATCAAATAGACATAAGCGGTGGACAGCTCGTATTCAAACTCAATGGGGTATCGCTTAAGGATGAAAACGATAGTGCCGTAGTGGTAAATATTAGGGATGGTCTTGGAATACTTGACTACAAGATACCAGACACCTTGGGTGCACGTACACATAACCTAACGGCTGTGTACTCATCAGCCAAATACGGTAGGGTGGATTTATCCACGGACTTGACCATGAACAGGCTTAACACTCACATAGAAATTGACCCATTATTTACAACCACAAGCACTGCTTACATCAAGGCGTCAATACT
>MUZY01000116.1:13947-28461 GCA_003266065.1 Methanosphaera sp. rholeuAM130 | reverse complement strand
ACATAAAACAAACAACTTAAACTCCCTTCATTTTTTTTCATGTGCGACAAGCAATTGTCTTTAATTTTGTTCTCACCTTTAACTTTGTTTTAGGTGTGTGTTATTATTGTATTCTAATATAGGGTACTTTTAACCTTGTTGTATGGGTTATTCTCCCTTGAAACTGCGTTACTGGTAACGGTAGGGTAGGTTGCATGATAGGTAAAACCTAATATTGCTCCCAGCATCCATGGAGTGGAGGGCGAGAGAAAGACCAATATTGGCTAATGATAAATGAACATTTATAAACATCGTAAAATGAAATAGTACGTAGGATGATTAGAAGATGTACTATGTTGCAGATAGGTCAGACGAATTATAAAAGGACGTCTATTGATTACAACCCGTATATCTGTCGGTGTAATGGAGGAGCATAAGTTGTGTCGTATCTAACAGAAGATAAACGAGGGTTCGCCCTATTTTGACCCATGATAGGAATATTGTGGGGGGACTACGGTGTGAGCTGGTGTTCTTAAACCTAGTAGGGTAAAGGATGTTAAGAAAGCTAATGCCACCATTCTATCGTTAAGATGGTAGGACTTAGACAAAATTGAACTACTGGTGGATATGCTAACTTTAACAAGTGTATAACATGAATTAAAACGAAATTTTGTATCAAATGGATGTGATTATATTATGAGTTTAATTTCAGATGAAGAAAACTGTAGACAGCCTAAAGCTGAGTATCAGTCCACGGAATTAAGCAAACTCGAACAAGAATGGCTCAATATAAATTGGGAGAAAGTAACTCGAAACATATTCAAGATACAAAAGCGGATAACTCATGCTGAAGAACAAAAAGACTATCGGCGAGCATGAAATAAAAGTGGAATTCACGGATGCTGATGGTAAAACGGATACTTATAGCAAAACCATAATAATCGAATAGTATAATTCGATTATTCTCACACTACTTTTTTTACAAAAAACATGAAATAATGGTCATGTAATGATATTATATTCGCATAATGGAAAATGATGTATTTGCAATATTTTAAACATGTCTCATAAATAAAATATTTTTAATATCAGTTTAACAAATATAATAATAATGATAATCTTGAAATAATATCATTTTAAAATTATCATAAATATTTGAAAAAATTAAATTATGGGGATGTGCATATTACTGAAAATAATTCAAACGACAATAAATGGAAAAATTCCTTTACATTCTTTATGGCAATGATTGGAGCCGCCATTGGTCTGGGAAATATATGGCGTTTCAGTTATCTGTTATATTCTAATGGTGGTGGAGCATTCTTTATTCCATATACGATAGCAATTCTTATCATGGGAATACCCTTTTTAATATTGGAATATGGATTGGGAGCCAAATTTCAGGATTCATTCTCAAATATATTAAAGAGGATTAGACCAAAATTGGAAATAATAGGGTGGATAACTGCATTTCTAATATTTTTAGTATGTACATATTATATTGTACTGGTTGGATGGGATCTAATTTATTTAGTGTTGAGTTTCTTTAAAGGATGGACAAGTAATCCGGATGCATTTTTTGTTGAAAATATTGTAGTTGGAACAAATAATCTGGGAAGCCTATCACAAATAGTGTTACCTACTTTAGTTGCAACGGCTCTTCTTTGGATAATCGTATGGTACATTTCACATAAATCATTAGATGATGGAATATCCAAGGTTGTAAATGTTTTAATGCCATTGCTGTTTATAATGATGTCAATTATTGTAGTCTATTCTCTCACATTGCCCGGTATGAATATTGGATTAAGCGAATTATTTAGTCCAAACTGGAGTTTATTGGGGGATATTCATGTCTGGTTAGCGGCACTTGGTCAAACAGTGTTTTCATTATCGATTGGTCAGGCCATAATGGTAACATATGCCAGCTATTTGCCTGAAAAGACAAAATTGGTTGATAATATATTGGCGTTAGTTATAGCAAATGCCTTATTTGAAATTCTCACGGCTATTGGGGTATTCAGCATATTGGGATTCATGGTTCATGAGAGTGGAATGCCATTAAATGAAATAGCTACTAGTGGAACAGGATTATTGTTCATAGTTTTTCCCGAAATTTTTAATCAATTGGGAGATATAGCTTATATAATAGGGCCATTATTCTTCTTATGTGTCTTATTTGCAGGATTAACTTCAATTTTGGCATTTGTTGAACCGTTGAGTTTAGGATTTAACAAGAAATTTAAAATGTCCAGACAGAAGGCTACTACAATAATATGCGTAGCCGGGTTTTTATTATCCATAATATTCACTACCGGTTCAGGCAATTATATACTCACAGTTACGGATGCATTTCTAAATGATTTTGCAATCATTTTAGCCGTTATAATACAGGCAATAGTATTCGCATGGGTTTATGATATTAGAGAATTGTTGCCTGTACTAAATAAGTATTCGAGCATTAATGTTGGATCATTGTGGGTAAATACAATAAAATATGTTTTACCGATATTTTTATCAATCTTATGGATATTTGGTATTAAAAATTTATTGGATAATCAAACACCAAATGATATGGTGATTGAAATAATTATTTTGATTTTAATTGTTGTAGTCCCAACGATTTTAACACTGTTACCTTCAAAGGAATGAAATATAATTAAGTATACTCAATCAAAAGAATATCAAAATATTCCACTCCCTTTTTTATTTCCATTTTTTAAGTTAACTTATTGTTGTATTATTCTTTGTTATTTCAGTTCTATGTTGTGTGTTTTTCACACTGTTTTGTTCTGTGGGCGTAATTTGTTGTATTTTTTCATTTCTGGACATATTGGGCATTTTATCTGATTTTTAGTATGAATTTGCTGTAAGTGAATTGCAGTTAAATTCCTTGCATTTTCTCGGTGTATTGTTTTTTGTCCGGGTGGTGTTTTCTAATTTGTAAGCCGTAGTTTTTTGGCTTTGCTGGTGTACTCTGGTAGAAAAATGAACAATTTATTTGACGATTGTTTCTCGGCTCTTGACATGAATTCAGAAAAAATTGTGAAAAAAAACTTATCCGATTTAAATGATTCATCGATTTTAATAGTTTCTCAAAGAATTTCATCAGTCAAAGATGCCGATGAAATATTGGTAATGAACAATGGGGAAATTATTGATAGGGGAACCCATAATGGACTAGTCGAAAGTTGTGATTTATACAAGGAAATTGTTGCAAATCAACAGGGGATACTGGGAGACTGAATAATATGGATTCAAATGAAAAAATAGGAATACGTAAAGTATTTAAGAATATTTTATCCATTATGGATGGATATCGACTTAAATTTATCATTACTGGAATATTTGCACTATTATCCGTATTATTCACGGTTTACAGTCCTATATTGCTTGGGGATGCAATCAATGTACTATTTGACGGTTCTAATAAACTATTAAATCATACGGGAACAATGGATTTTTCTGCACTAACCAATATATTGCTTCTTGCAGCAACATTGTATTTTCTAAGTGCCACTTTTAACTATTTACAGACATATCTCCTAAAAGAAACAACGATGGAAATCTCATTTTCATTAAGAAAACAGGTAATAGATAAAGTTCTGTCTCTACCTATGGATACATTGGATAATAATCAGAGGGGAGAAACCATTTCAAGATTAATCAGTGATGTTGATATTCTTGAAGAGGCTTTAACATCATCATTCATAGAGATAACAAGAATTGTACTGGTCATGATAGTGTCGTTAATATTAATGCTTGCATGTAATGTATGGCTTACGGTTATAATAGTATTGCTGGTATTATTTACCTCAGGTTTTAAAGGTCATATAATTAATTATTCACAACAATATTTTTTCAAACATATGGATAGTAAAACTGATACGATAAGCAAAATCGAAGAAGTAATTACAAATCATGAACTAATCAGATTATCAAACTATGAAAATTATGCTCTTGATGAATTTAATGAAAATATAGAAAAATGGCATGAAACAGAGTGGAAATCAAAGTTCTTTTCAAACCTTAACATACCATTAATCAATTTCACATCAAACCTAGGATATGTTACAATAGCAGTTTTCGGTGCCATATTTGTTCTTCAAGGAAGCATGAGTGTGGGTAGAATTCTTTCATTTATTGAATATTTAAAAAATTTCACAGAACCTGTTGAAAAAATCACTGCAATACTACCTGAATTACAAGCGGGTCTTTCATCATATGAAAGAATATATAATTTCATAAAATTAGATGATGAAGAAAATCCATCAACAAAAGAATTTAAAGAATTTAATGATGAAATAATCTTTGATAACGTTAGTTTTGGATACACGGCGGATGAAAAAGTTATTGATGATTTTTCATTAACCGTTAAAAAAGGACAAAAATTAGCCATTATTGGAGAAACAGGTTCCGGCAAAACAACAATTCTAAAGTTACTCATGAGATTTTATGATTTGAATTCCGGTGAAATAAAGATAGATGGAGTAAACATTAATGATTATGATAAAAATTCATTAAGATCATTTATGGCTATGGTACCTCAAGAATCATGGCTATTTTCAGATACGATAGAAGAAAATATAAGATATGGTAAACTTGATTCATCAAAAGAAGAAATAATAAAGGTATCCAAACAACTTAATACGGACTTTTTCATCAGACAACAAAAAGATGGATATAAAACCAGGCTAAATGAAGATGGAGATAACCTGTCGCAAGGCCAAAAACAATTATTAACAATCACAAGAGCAGCATTATCTAATAAAGAAATATTAATTATGGATGAAGCAACATCAAGTGTAGATACACACACAGAAAAATTAATTCAGAATGCAATGGATGGACTAATGGCAGACAAAACAACTATTGTAGTTGCACATAGGTTATCCACAATTCAAAATGCCGATATAATAGTTGTTTTAGAAAAAGGCAGAATTATCGAACAGGGAAATCATGAAAAATTGCTGGCCAGGAAAGGATATTACTACAATACGTTAAAAAACCAAAAAGAAGAAGATAACTGACATGCTATGCTATTTTCAATGGTTTATCTTGAATAGGGGTGACTTCACAGTAGAGGGGCTAGCCCCAGAAAACCCCACATTAAATGTTTTCAGGATATGTTCTCAAAAAGCCCCTTCTGATATTTGAATATATGTTTTAATTCCTGTCGTGTACTGTTTTGGAGTTATTACAAGTCCAAGTTCTATCATTTAACGTCATTCCATATTTCCACGGCGACAATTAAGCTTTCACCTATCAATCCGCTCTCCCACATCATAAATACAACATCCAACATTAACTGATAAAACATACTTTTAGCGTCGTTTATTGAATATTATTTGGTCAATGAATTTATCTTCCAAAAGACAAATAATATAATTGATAAAAATCAAATATTTAAATATAATAAAAAAATTCAATAAGGTAAGGTGTCTTATTATGATAGGAAAAAGTACACATATAGTTGATTGCCGTGAAACGAGAGGTATAGGTGAAGGTGGAGGAATTGCTCAGCGTGGAACCTATGCCCAGTGTGGAGACGACTTGTTGGCAGTTGCAATGAGTCCAGGACGTAGGCATATCACAAAACCGGTATGTGAGATTACATTTGCATTGCGTGAAGCAAACATTCAGACCAGTACCCTTGTACTGGATGCGGGTAGTGGTGTACCTAGGGACACTCCATCAGGTGGAGGTCAGGGACTCTTCGGTGTAACTCCAAAGGAGATTTCCCAGATGAACAGACATGACCTGGTACTAATTCACTTCGGCGGAGTAAAAAATCACATTATCTACAAGGCACGTCACGTGTTAAGAAACATCAACAAGCCTGTTATCATCATAGCACAGTATCCTGTAGACTTTGAGGACTTTGCAAGAATAGGTGTCAAGACAACGGAAGTAATGCCTGATAATCCTGAAACCAAGGGCATAATCGTTGATTTGATTACGGATGTCATCCGTGGAGAAACATGTACACAACAAAAGCTTGACGAAATCATTAACAAGGTAGAAAACGCTATTGAAAAATATGCCAAATAACCGACGATGAGGTATAACCAGATGGATATGATATCAAATCTTTTGCTAGTTGCGTTTATGGGATTAATAGCAATAGTTGCAGGTATATTTGAGGATTTGGAAAGTGACGTGGCTTCTACCAGTAATCCTAACAGTCAGGTTCAGCTGGCCCCGCAGGTAGGTAAACTGCATAAATTCTTTAACCGTGCAATATCGGGCGAACCCTTGCTGGTAGGCTGTATGTCGGTCATTGCGGGCAGTCTGTGCTACGCGTTTCTATCAAACGGTTACAACGTACTCTTTGCAATATTCATTTCAGCAATCATAGCTACCGCAATCCAGGCAATACTGTCTGTAACATCATATATGGGTAGAATTACAAGCCAATCCCTATACAATCAGCCCCTGTTTATGGACATGCTCTACAAGCACGTACCTGTGATGATGGCTTTTGCATTTGTCAGTATATTTTCAGTAGTACTGTTGTCATATCTCATGGTATATCTGTTGGTTCCAGCGGTAAACTTGTCTTTACCAATAGTAACTGCATTTATGGGAATTACGTTGGGTTCGATTGGATCGGCTGTCGGTGATATTCATTACGGAGCCGAAAAGTTATATCAAAATCAGGAGTTCGGTTCAGGACTTCCGGTTTCAAACAGCGGAAACATTACCAGAATGTCCAGTTTGGGTTCAAACAATTCAATCGACGTTCTGCATTTTTGTTCAAAATTCGCAGGGCCATTAACCGGTCTCGCATTCGGTGTAGTGATTTTCCTGAGTTTTTGGACTACAACGGTATTCACGGTGGAATACGCTTATATCGTAAGCATCATACTGGTTGTATTAATTACATTATTGAATTATTTATTGGAAAGAAATACGCGTAAAAAATATGGAAAATATCAGTGATATCACAAGAAGTGTATCCTGAATAAGAAAAAATACAAAACTGGAATAATAAATGAGGAAGAATATGTTAACGATACTGTTATTATTAATTGTTGCGGCAACTCTGATTGGACTGGGCGTTCACTTTATCCCGGTAGGCGGAGCACCTGCAGCATTGTCCACAACAGCAGGTATTCCAACGGGAGCTCCCATGATTACGATAGGTATGGGAGTTACTGGGATACTGGTGACCAGTTCGGTTATCGGCAATTCCATGTTGACCGTACTCTTGTCAGGAATGTCTGCATCAATGCTTATGATGGCAATTACAATGTTCTTTTCCAACATGGTACACGTTTACGGAGTTGGGGTTAACATTTCCTCTTCAACGTTTAATGAAGATCCCATAACCTCCTTTTCACAGGAAGAATATGTAAGTCCGGGAACAACGGGTCATGGAATTCCAACGGTATCATTTATCAGTGGGTTGATTGGTTCACTCCTCGGGGGATTGGGTGGCAGTCTACTCTACGTAACGATATATGATATGTTATCCTCAAGTCCGGCATATGTCAGTAGGGCAGGGGTTATGGCGGCATTATTGACGCTCTTGGTATTCTTTGTCATAGCCGTGATGTCCTCATACAATATCGGCGGTACGATACAGGGATTTTATGATAAGAAATTCAATTCCAAGATAAAAGCGGGTCTTGTTGCATCCATTTTGACGGCCATATTAATGGCGGTAATCTATACAATCGTTTTGGGAGGCTTAACCCATGTCTGATGACGTGATACCACAGCAGATACTTCTTCTTGCAGCAATAGTTGTCGGGATAATCTCGATATATCTGACAGCTTTTCCATTCGGCACAATATTTTCGGTGATAGCCGTCATTGTAGCTGTAATATTGGGAACCAATACCTTGAGACACATCGGTAACTACAGTCTCGGAACGGGCATTCCATCAATAGTATACTTATTGTCCACTTGTGGATTGATATCGATGATTGCCGCAATGTCCATTTCAAATTACCTGTCAAATGACTTCCTATTCCCATTATTATCCGTGGTGCTGTCAATTGTACTGGCATGGATAATAGCCCTAATCTGCAGGTACGTATTCGGCATTGAAATTGAAATATTGGCATGGTCATTCATGGGATTATCCATGGCTTCAAATATTGCACTTATGGGATTGTCCACATTTCTGGCATCAACATACAATCCGAACGTAATATTCTCAAATGTCATATTCAATGGATTGATACTGCTCTTATTATTAATGTGTGTGATGACCATACAAAATCCGTACAACTCCTGTATGGGTTCAAACGAGGATCAGCTTAGGACATTGACACTGGCATTATCAATAGCCTTCCTAATGTTTATCGTATTATCGGTAATAGGAATGCTGACGGATGTGAATTATGTCATATTCCTGATTATAAGCATAATCGGGTGGATTTTAACATTTAAGAAATATTACGATTACTCCTTAAGGCAGGCAGCAGAAGTAAAATATCATGGATTCTGGACAAAAGGAGATGAAGGTGGTTACTATGACAAGTGACGTGATAATCGATGAGGAATACATATTGGATATGGATACATATGTCGTGGGATTAAAGTCAAATAAAAAAACGGGCAAAGCATCTCCTGTTGATTATGAAGAGTTAAATGCAGTATTGGACAGGATAGAAGAATCCGTGGAGGACTTGGAATCATCACTTGATCCACGTACTACTTCAAGGTTGTCCAGACAAAATCGTGAAGGTATTTACCTGAAAGAGGGTTTGATAACCAATATCATCATAGGCGTAATGTTGGCATTGGTACTTATAATATTAATAATATAATTGGATGTGAATATGAATGGTCGAAAAAAAGGAAGTAGTTGAAGGATGGCCACTTGAAACCGGTGATTATGATGTCGGCGATATTCAATGTCCGGTCGCCGTTGTCACATTGGGTTCGAAGATGAATGAAGAGGTGGTCAGTCGTGGCGCCGCCATAGCAGGGCCGCTTCATACCGAGAACCTGGGAATTGAAAAGGTCGTCGCCAATGTGATATCAAATCCTAACTTAAGGTTTGTAATAGTGTGCGGCAGCGAGGTTCAGGGACACATCACGGGTAAGACTATGGAAGCCCTCTATGAAAACGGTATAGACCCTGAAAAAAAGGTCATACTCGGTTCTCCAGGTGCAATACCATTCGTCGAGAACCTAACCGTCGAGGCAATAGAACGCTTCCAAAAGCAGGTCACGCTAATAAGCATGATAAACAACGAAAACCTTGACGAGATAGAAGAGAAGATAAATGAATGCATAGCCAACGATCCCGGTGCATATGAAGAGGATGCAATGATCGTGGAACTAAATGACGTTAAGGAAGAGGAAACCGACGTATTATTTGAAGAAAGTGAGGATGTAACTGTTGGTGGAGTCGACTCGTCTGTGGTCACGTTGGAACATGTGGAGTCCAGGATTCGTTACATAAAAGGACAGATAAATGAAGTGGCAGCTATGGAAAGATTCTCTTCAGGTTACCACGCCGGCAGAATGGAAGGAATAGTTTTAGGATTTTCTTTAACGATAATAATCATATTGATATTGATATTTAAGGGACTGTTGGTACTATGAAGAAGCATATGGAACATATCAATGACTTGACCAATACAATAGGATATAAGACACAACTTATTGGAAGAAACCACCGTTTAACTGCTGGTGTTAGGGCAACTCGTCTTGAAGGTATACTGATTGGTTTTATAACCACATGCATAGTTATATTATTGCCGATAATATATTACAAGGGTGGTATCTGAAAATGTCAAAGGATGAGAATATCGAAGCAATCAACGATAGATTGGATGAATTTGAACAAAGACTCGAGGAAACACGCGGAGAATATTCACAAAACCTTGGAAAATCCATGGGACGTGAAGTAGGAGTATTGTACGGTGTAATCTTTGCATTACTGTTTGTTATAATACTCATTAAGTTGAACATAATCTAAATTTGGGGGAATGATAAATATGTTTAAGTTTGAAAAAAAACAGGAAGTATTTGACATATACGGCGTGAAAGTTGGTGGCCAGCCGGGCGAATATCCCACAGTACTTGCCGGAACAATATTCTACGCCGGACACAACATCATATCTGATGAAAAGAAGGGAGAATTTGACAAGGCACGAGCCGAAGTCCTCCTGAATACTATGGATGAAATGACGGATAAAACCGGAAATCCCAACATAGTACAGATATTTGGAGCTACCCCCGAAGCGTTGACGAAATACATAGACTATGTTGCAGATATATCAGACTCCCCATTTCTGATAGATTCCACATCGGCAGATGCACGTATTGCCGGGGCACAATTTGTAACGGAGTCAGGATTATCCGAACGTACCGTATACAACTCCATCAACATGTCCATAGACGAGGATGAAATAACATCACTAACAGAATCGGACATTACCTCCTCCATAATCCTGGGATTCAATCCAACGCAACCGGGAGTTGACGGAAAGATAAGTCTATGGAAGGACGGATCAGGAATAATGGATAAGGGATTGCTTGAAATAGCATCTGACTGTGGAATAACCAAGCCATTGATGGACGTAGCCGTAACGCCTCTTGGTCAGGGTGGGGGACTAGCTATAAAGGCTACCCTAAAGGAAAAAAGCATTTGGGGCTATCCGGCCGGAAGTGGGGTTCATAACGTGCCGTCAGCATGGGAATGGATAAAGCAGTACAAAAAGGAATATAAGGAAGTATGGCC
The DNA here is from genome assembly GCA_003266065.1 of Methanosphaera sp. rholeuAM130. Taxonomy (GTDB): domain Archaea; phylum Methanobacteriota; class Methanobacteria; order Methanobacteriales; family Methanobacteriaceae; genus Methanosphaera. The sequence continues at coordinate 17,776 of MUZY01000116.1, read as the reverse complement.
TGTATGTGACATAGGTGCAAACATTGTCCAGCAGATGGCAGGTGGGGACTTCGTATTGTTTGGGCCAATCGAAAATACTCGTATGGCATTTACTGCATGTGCAATGACTGACATGTTTATAGCCGAGGCCAACGAATCAATAGGAATAACTCCGGTAGACAGCCATCCATATAAGAATCTGCTCTGATAGCCATGTCAATAGAGAAAGTATCCATCACAGGAATAAATAAAAGTCAGACGGGTAAACAATACTTCACGGTACTGTCCGTCGAATTGGGAAATACTACCATCAAAAGCATAATAACGACAAGCAACGTGAAAAACAACAAGTCATTCCAATTAGTCAAGCTGGTAAAACTGACCAGGGACATAAGAAAACCATTGGATGGCGAGTGTGTATTCGGCCAAACCATCTGGGGTAAATCCTTATCAAAGGAAGCCATCATCGAGGCTATCCGGGATTTGATACTGGAATCCCTCTCCCGGATAAACATGACTGTGGATAAACTGGACTTTGCAGTCAGATCAACAGGGGTAGTGGCAGTCCTATCGTCCGATGACGAGCTAAACAATATTATACATGCATTGTCCCAGGCATGTTTGGAAGCTGGCATCAAGCCTTCGCAGATGACTGCCCCCTTTACCTTGGACAATATCCCCGAACACATACGCAAATACTCTTTTTTTAACAATATAGAATTCGACGGATCGGTTGCGGGCATTTCATCCATTGACTTAAATGGTGTTGTATCTAATGAGATGGAAAGTGAACTGGTGACCGCCGGCATGAAACTGGCTTCAAAGTCATCTTCCATTGAATATAGAAATCCGGTGGTATCGGTTGACATGGGTACGACGCTGGCAGGACAGATTGTTGATGACTCAAGGCCATATGCCAAGGTGGTGTGCAACTTTTTGGGACTTGCCGGTGGAATAATGGACTTGGTGCTTAGGGGCTGCGGATTGATAGAAGATAATCACTCAACCATAGATGTTGATTTTAATCAATTTCATGATAAATTAAATGAGGATAAACTTCATCAAGATACCATTAAATTGCATGATTTTATTGATATAATGGAAGTACCACCACATGTTGATGAATATGGATGTGTAAGTGTATATCAGGAAAAAAGAAAAGGCTCAAAAGTCAGGTTAATAGGATGTGCCATAAACGATGAAGATGCTTTGATTGACGAATTCGCTAAAATCATTGAAGACAATCCTCAAATAATCTCCGAACAGATAGACGACTTCTACGCATACCTGATTAAACGATTGATGGACGTTGCACTTGACTTGAATTTGATTACTCCACAGTCAACCCTTGCAATAACGGGAAGGGCTGGAATAACATCCAATAAGATTAAATACATCGAGGAATACCTGAAAGATACATTCGATGACATACTGCTGGTGGAGGATGCACTGGCACAGGGAGCGGCAATGATGGCAAGATGCATGAATTCACTCGGAACGCCCGTCAATCCCATGGGCGGAACAAAAGGTGGGATGTGCATCATGCAGGAAAGAATCAAACACAATAAGAACGGGTGAATGTCTTGGAAAACCTAAAAAACAATATAATATTATTGTTATACACAGTACTGGTAGGAATCATATCAGGAGCAATAATATGGACTTTCTTAAAGGTCATGAACCTGTCAATAGACTTCTTCTGGGACTATCTGCCGGGGATTGTGGATTTCAAATACTACACAATAACAGTATCCTTAATTGGTGGATTGCTCATAGGACTATTCAAGGAAAAGTATGGAGATGCGACAAGGGAATTAAAGGAAGTAACAAGAAAGGTAAAAAAAGATCACAGATATCCATACAATAATATTATCCCATCCATAATATCGGCGATATTGCCGTTAACATTCGGTGCAAGTGTTGGACCGGAAGCCGGACTTGCAGGTATCATAGCCAGTCTATGCACATGGGCATCGGACAAATTAAAGCTTTTCAACAAAGAATTGGAAGACCTTACGGCCATTGGCGTATCGGCCACATTGGGTGTAATATTTGTCTCCCCATTATTTGCATTCGTCGAACCGCTCGAAAATGAAGAGGATGTAAAACTACCGAAGACTTCAAAGAACATATTATATTTTGCGGCAATATTGAGCTCCTTCGCAATATTCGTCTTGTTGAATCAACTGACAGGCAGTAAAATGGGGATTCAATCACTTGGAAATGCTACATTGACGAACTTAAACCATATTCATATCCTCTTGTTGATGCTTGTGGGCATACTCCTTGCTTACTTCTATTTTATAACGAACAAATATGTGAAGATGATTTTCAATAAGTTGGGGGACAGCTTTATACTGAAGGGAATAATAGGAGGATTATTGTTGGGCATCATAGGCACGATACTGCCTCTTGCAATGTTTTCCGGTGAACATCAGATAGATATTGTCATGGCAAACGGGATGGAGATAGGAGTAGTTGTATTAATCGTAACGGCAGTTATGAAAATATTCTTGACCAATATCTGTATCGAAAGCGGTTTGAAGGGAGGACATTTCTTCCCGTTGATATTCTCGGGAATTGCAATGGGATATGCCATGAGTATACTACTGAATACTAATGTGATAATTGCGGCATCAATAGTCACGACGGCACTTCTTAGCAACATATTAAAAAAGCCGATTGCCGTAGTATTGCTGCTTTTGATTCTATTTCCGGCAAATCTTATTCCGTTAATGTTACTTACCGCAGCGGTGTCCTGCCTGTTTAAAACTCCCGAAGGACTGGCTGTGGAATAATGTAATATTATTAAGTAAAATATGATAAAAAAAGTAATTGGGAAGTTTAACTTCTTTTTTTTGATTAGTCGTAGCTTACTGGCATAAAGGGTATCATTGCTTCGGCCAATTTGCTAATTGGCATAGTCTGTATCCATACTTTTCCGGGACCCGTTAATCTGGTAAAAAACAGTCCCTCTCCGAAGAGTATGTTTTTAGCACCTTTAACCCTTTCAACGTCAAATTCAACGCTTTCTTCCATAGCTGCAACGTGACCTGGATCCAACAGTATCGTTTCGCCGGCATCCAATTCACGTTCAATTACTTCCCCATCGATTTCGATAAATACAATTCCTTTTCCGGTAAATTTTTGAAGAACAAAACCTTCTCCACCGAATATTCCCGTACCAAGTTTATTCTTAAAGTAGATGTCATAGTCAACGCCTTCTTCGGCAGCCAAAAATGCATTTTTCTGGCCAATTATTGAATTCGTTCCATCCAATTTCATCGGCAAAATCTTACCGGGACTATGAGCCGAAAATCCAATCTGCTGATTGTCTGATTTTGCGGTAAAAAAGTTTAAAAATATGGTATCTCCTGATAATGCTCTTCCAAGCCCTTTAAGAAGACCTCCGCCTGTGTTGGTTTCCATTTCCATATCTGATGTCATGAAAGCCATTGCTCCGGTTTCGTTTTTCATGGTTTCCCCTTTTTGCAACGTACATACTACAATAGGGAATGGATCGCATATTATTTCATATTCCATAGAATCACCCAAATTATTTTCATATTAGTTTATTGATTTTCACTATTATTTATACTTTTATCTGAAGTGAAACATCCTCTTTTTATGGGTTTAATTGAAAAAATAATTCCATTTAGTTGAAAATAAAAAAGTACTTAAATAATATCATCGTTTTGGGGAAAATCAGGTGGAGGGAATGTTATGAATATTTTTTCCATTATCTTTAAATTACCTTGAAGTCCAGGAGTTTTACTTTGTTCGAGATTAATTTGGGATTGTCGTCTATTTTTTCGGATAGTTTTGTTGTTATGTATTTTTTGTTGTCATC
>MUZY01000116.1:230-13891 GCA_003266065.1 Methanosphaera sp. rholeuAM130 | reverse complement strand
TCACCGATTCCTTCAATCATATGACTTCCCTCTTGCATACCCATCTTAAGTATGGATAATGTTGACGGTTCCAGGGCAAATATTTTTGAATCGGGATTGTTGTCCTTTAATCGTTTACCGATTCCCATTAAGGTTCCACCGGTTCCTATTCCAGAAACGAATGCGTTAACATCGGGGATGCTGTCAATAATCTCCTGACCTGTAGATATGTATTGGGCTTCCACATTCAATGGGTTATCGAATTGAAGTGGGCGATACGCATTGGTTTTCATGGCAAATTCTTCTGCCAGTTCCAATGCTTTCTTGAATCCACCTTCCTCCTTTGATACAAGGTGAACATGGGCACCGTACATTTCAATGAGTTTTCTTCTTTCCAAACTCACCCAGTCCGGCATGAATATGTGGACTTCATGATCAAAAAGTGCACCGATGGCACTAAATGCAATACCGGTATTTCCACTGGTGACTTCAACGATACTTTGTCCTTCACTTAAATTGCCGTTTTCCCGTTCTTTTTGGATTATATATAATGCAATCCTATCCTTTATGCTTCCCGAATAATTGTAGTATTCAAGTTTGCTGTATATGCTTCCTCTTTTTTGTTCAAACTCGTAATCAATCCGTATCATTGGCGTATTGCCAACCAGCTTTTCAACATTCATATAATTCCATCCAATTTATATATTATCCGTTTATCTATTGCATATTTCAACAGTACTTTTTCAGATAATTTTTCATTATTTCTTTTGTTTCCTTAATTTGTAATTTATTGAGATATTAAAATATGTCATAATAGTATGTTCGGATATATTTATTCAAAAACAATCCTTCTCTAGTAATATTTTAAATTACATCTAATTTTAACTTTTCGATTAATTCATGATATCAGTTATTTGGTATGCTAATGTGTGATGGGTTTTTGGAGTGTTGGTCCATGGCTTTTATTATTGTGTTTATCGTTGAAAGTATAGCTAAAAAAGTATATAAACGGAATGATTATGAAAAAAGCACAGAATTTTTAAATAAGAAAAATTAAATAAAAAACAGGTTGAAAACAGATTAAAGATTAATTAATGTAAATCGATTTAAAAAAAGGAAAGAAGGATGAGATTAACTGATTATAACATTTTCTTCAAATGTTTGGGTGTTATTCTCACCATCTGTAAATTCTACTTTTATGTTGTGTTCTCCGAGGAACTTTTCAAGAATTTCAAATATTACGGCGGATAAATCATCACTTACAGTACCGTTAAATACCACTTCACCGTCAATATACAATACTAACTGTCCGTTGGTAAATGATGAACCGAATATTTTGTCAAGTTCTTCAAGGGTTACAATATTGTCACCTTGATATAATACGGTCGTATCATTTGCTCTTGTTATTGTAAATGTTTTAGGTGTCGTTTGGGTTATTTTTTTAACAGTGGTTGTTTTTGCTTTATCCTTTGTAGCTTTGGTAACTTGGACTTGCGTCTGCTTATCCTCTATTACCTGAGGTTCCTCGGCAGTAGTTTGAGGTTCCTCTTGTGTATCGTTTGTTTTTGTCCTGTTGAATATGCTGGATAAATCCAATTTGGACAAGTCGATACTGGATAAGTCAATACCGGAAAGGTTTAAATTGGACATGTTGAAATTTGATGAATTCATTCCCGTAAAGTTTAAACTTGACAGGTTAAGGTCTGAGAAGTTTAAGCTTGACAGATTTAAGCTTGATAAATTCAAGCTGGTTAAATTGGATAGGTTTAAACCACTGGTGTTTAATCCAGTCGTATTTAAACTACTGAAGTTTAATGTAGATAAGTTTAAACTGGATAGGTTTAAGTTGGATAGGTTTAAACCACTGCTATTTAATCCAGAGAAGTTAAAGCTACCGTTACCCATACTGGATACATTTAATTTAGATAAATCTAATCCGGATGAATTCATTCCACTGAAGTTTAAACTACTGAAGTTTAAGCTGGATAAATCTAATCCTGAAGTGTTTAAACTACTGAAATTAAAGCTACTGAAGTTAAAGCCTCCAGTACCCAATCCACTTGAAGTTCCGGTACTGCCCAAAGTATTTGTAGCAGTTTTTTCAGATGAACTGTCGCTTTGAACATCATCGTTAGATGCGGTTTTTAAGCTTTTCGTGTTATAATTTGATATGTCGCTGCCTTGTCCGGTAGTTGAACTATCAGAAGTACCTGTAGCAACTGAATCATCGCTGCTTGTCTGATCATCAGCAGCACTTACACAAGTGAGAGCTAAAAAACATACTAACAATAATATTCCACACATATATTTCTTAGATAACATTACATTGCCTCCTTTATTTTAAAATCATGATTAAATGTAATTATTTTTAATCATTATGTGAAATAATTATTATCTTTTAAGTTTTTCACCAATTATGCTTTTTCACTTCAATTTTATCTTGTCATGTCAGCTTATTCTTTGTTGCTTTTTTTTAACAAAGAAGTATTGGTTTATATAGTAATATGTATAAATATATATATAAGCTTTGGCTTTCAAAATAGATAAAAAATGGTAATATTCGATTTTAATGGAAAAAATTCTTATAATCATGGGTCTTGTTATACATGAATATAATTAATATAGTCCGAAGTTAAATTTCATAATTATTACCCTTTTTGAATAGACAGTAGTGATTAAACATGGCATCAAAGGAAAATGAAAATGAAATAAATACAAATAAACGATTGAGTGAAATTTTAGACGTGGCAAAACATCACAAAGTAATATCATTGTTAACTTCATCATCAAAACGTAAAAAAACAGCGGATGGAGAAGATGAGGAAATTGACTTGTCTGGTCTTAGGGAAGCAATGGAAGAATTGGGTCCGGCATTCATTAAATTAGGTCAATTATTAGCATCACGTCCGGATATGATAGGTCCTGAAATAGCAGAAGATCTTAAAAAACTCAGAGACAATACTCCTACCACACCTTTTGATCAGATGAGGGAAGTTGTAGAAAGTGAACTGGGAAAACCACTTGAAGAGATGTACTCAGAGTTTGACGAAAATCCATTAGGTTCAGCATCAATAGGTCAGGTATACAAGGCAACATTAAAAGAAAACGGTCAGGAAGTAGCAGTAAAAATTCAAAAGCCGGGTATATATGATATTATATCGGCCGATGTAAAGATACTGATTGACTTGGCTGGAAAAGCAGATAAATACATTACAAAATCCAGAACATATAACTTACCTGCCATTATGAAGGAATTCGATAGATCCATATTCAAGGAACTAAACTATATGGAAGAAGTAACGAATATTCAAAAAGTTACAAATAACTTAAAGGATGAGGAAAATGTAGTAATTCCACAGGTATTCGAGGACTATTCAACAAGCAAAGTTATAACAATGGAACTGATGGATGGATATGAAATATCCGATTTATTCGGTAAAGAAGTTGAAGGCATTGACAATAAGCAACTAGCTAAAACAGCAGTACAATCATATCTTAAACAAATATTAATCGACGGATTCTTCCACGCAGACCCACATCCAGGAAACATGTTCGTAACCAATGATGGAAAATTGGCCTACATCGATTGGGGTATGGTTGGAATACTTACCGAAGAATTCAAGGGTAACCTTGCCGAAATGATATTGATACTATTGTCAGGTAATTCCAAAAAACTTATCAAACAATTGCTCTACATGAAAATAATCACGCCGGAACAGAATACGGAAGACTTCCAAGAGGATGTTCAAGATCTCTTAAACAAATATCTTGGCGTTGACTTGGATCAGATGGACGGACTGTTTGAAAGCTTAATGAACGTAATGATTAAGCATAACATAGTACTTCCAAGGGAATTTGTAATGATAGGAAGAGGTTTCATACTCATGGAGGATACCGGAAGCAATTTAGATCCATCATTCAATCTCACAACCGAACTTGAAAAATTCGCCAAGAGGATGGTCGGCCAAAAATTCAGTGCAGGCAATCTTGTAACAAGCGGATTAAATTACGTAGTTGAAATCGAACACTTAATAAAGGATTTACCTGACAAATTAAGTTCCACACTCAACAAGCTTGATGAAGGAGAATTGGAAGTAAACTTAAAACACAGCGGATTGGATGACCTTAAAAACATGATTTCATTATCATTGATACTGGCCGCAGTAATAATCGGTACAGCAATGGTGTTAGCAGCTACAATCATGGCACAAGCATTATATAATAATTCTACTACCCTTCTTCCACTACAATATGTTTACGACATAGCACTTGGAGGATTCATCGTCAGTTTAATTCTCGGAATCTACATTGTCTTTAAATATTTACGTAACTAATTAAACCTCATGGTTCTGATAAAGTATATCAGAACTACTTTTTTCTTATTTTTGGGGCAATGACAAGAGGTATATCTTTTTATTATATTTTAAAGTTTATCATATCAATTCTAACAAAAAATGTGCTCTGTTTTTTCTTTTGCAAATCATAATACATCATTTCCGCTTGCATATCGTTCCATAAATGTCCTGATATTTGGTAGCTAATGGAGTATATGCTATAATTAAAGAGCCATTCATTTGGTCGTGATTCTAACTAAGTATAATAGTTCTATTCTTTTTTAAAAAAACGATTTTCCTGATTTTAACAGGTTTATACTATTTAATCACCAGTTTACTTTCAATGTTACTCATTTCTATGCTAAAATTAATATATTATAAATGATAAATTAAGCATATTAATTATAAAGGAGAGTGAAAAATATGGTTGACAAAGAAGCAATCGGAAATAAAGTTTCACAAAAAAAGGACGAATTAGGTATAAAACGAGAAGAACAAATATTAAAAGCCAATGAGAAAAAAACCAACGCTAAAGTAAAAATTGAAGAAAAAATCCTGGAAAAGAAACAAGCCAGAAATCAAAGAAGACTGGAATCACACATTAACTTAGCGGATACAAAAATCGAAGAAGCTTTAGATAAAGCGGATTCAGAAATCGCTTCTTTAATTGTTCAAGTCGATACGGAAATAGCAAACAATGAGGATGCAGCCGACTTGATTTTGTTCAAAGCAGACAATATCCTTGAAGAAACATTATTAAGAACGCAATTAAACATACAGGTTGCAAAAAACGAATTGATTAAAAACCTTCAAAAAGATATAGAAGATGCTTTAGAATTGGGTGTTCTTGAAGAAAACATAGCTGATCTTAAAGAAAAATCAGATATTGTAATTACAACTTTACAGGGAAAAATTGACGCTGAAAAAGAAGAGTTAACAGAAAAATATGGTGAAAACTAATCATTTTAACCATAATTTACTTTTTTTATAATATAAAGTCTTGACAAACAACCGGATCCTATTTTTCATTTACAGGTAATTCCTCTCTTATTATCGAAATATTCTCATTACGCAACTCTTTTATATTGCTAATGGAAAAAGATATTTTATCCTCTTTATATGCTCTAATGTTTTCTTATTCTGGAAAATCTTTTTTATTGGTTTTAGGCATAGTCAACATTCAGTTTTCTGCCGTTTTCTTTTTCGCATTTCCCAGATATTCCAATAAACTATTACTTGACAGAACCTTTATATAATAGGAAATCATATATTTCATTTTATATAATCACATTAACGGAGGTATTTTCATGAAAATATGTCAGCACTGTGGATATGAAAATCAGGATACTTCAAAATTTTGCTTAAGTTGTGGCAATAATTTGCAAAATTTAAGTCCTCAAGAAGCACAGGTGGATACAAATAATGATAATCCGTATCAACCTAATCTTAACATAAATAATGATCTTGATTATCAACCGAATAATACTCCAAACGTCGAATCGCAGGATACTACTGGAGGAAATTATCAACAGCCATATGATAATCAGCAGTATAATAACGGTTCATCAAATCAGCAGAGTAATCAGCAGTATAACAATGGACCATATAATACTGGACAATATAACAACATACCAAATGCTCAGGGAGGATACTATCCGCCGGCCAATCAAAAGAATGTATGGATAGCGGTACTGCTTAATCTTATTGCAGGAATATTCCTGTATTTCCTAAGTGGAATCGGACATTTCTATCTCGGATTGCCTAAGAGGGCAATAGCTTTATGTTTGATTGGTTTTATACCTATAATATTGAATTTCATGTTCATGTATTCTGATACTGGCTATATATTAATCTTACTGATAGGAATAGCCTATGTTGTCTACTGTGCATATGATGCATATGTATGCACAAAGGCAATCAACGAAAACAGGCCAATACCATTGCTATTCGGAGTATTTGATTTACAATAACCCCCTAAATTCCCATTTTTTTCAAATGCTATTTTTTTCCAAAAGTCACGTCACGGTTAAAAAAAGAGTGGAAGGTGATGATTAATCATAATTAATCGTTAGAGGTCATGTTATTTGTTCTGTTTACATATAATAAACCAGCTATTCTTGCCATTATCAATTCAACAAACAATAATATAATGACTAGTGCAATATAACTGCAGAAATATGCTAAAAGACCGAATATTATTGTAATTATCAGCAGTAAAACCATGAATATGGCCGTGTTTTTAATTCCTATTTCCTTCGTTATTTCCCAGATTCTTTTAATGTCCAATGTTTTGGAGATGCTGTTTGTCTGAGAAAATACTGCTAGTATTGCCGGTACGAAAGCCATTAGTACTAATAGGGTAATGTTAATGTACACGATAAACTCGATGTATAGGTTTATTATGCAGCATATTAGTATGAAAATCAGGTATACGATGAACAATTTGGATCCTTTGTCGAATATTCTTTTTAAATCGAAGTAAGGTACTTCCCTTTTATTCATCATTGTATTTTCGAAAACCCGACTGACTACTCCCAGATTATATATCCAATATATTACGTTAATAATCAACAGAATCAATGTCAGTATTATGTAAGTTGCAGTACTTAACGAGCTTTGGCTTGGATCGATAAAAAAATAGTTTAAACTGAAGTATACGTCAGTACCTGTTGTGAATATGAAGATAACTGTGGCTATAACAACAAATATGTTGGGTATTGCCAGTTTTAAGCTATCCGTTAAATCTACTAGGGGATATGTTATTCCATCTTTAATAATTTCGCCGATGTTCATTGTAATAAACTCCTTAATTATTAATATAACGTATTGCACATATCTTTCAATAAAAATATTATTGCAGGTTCTTTTAAGAATATGCACAATGCAGTTGCATTATTATTTATGTTAAGCGGGCTAATTATTATTTTCTATTTAGATAAAACAGAATTCAACATTCTCAATCAAAAAGAGTAAAACAGGGGGATTAGTATTCTAATTTTCTGCCGGCCATCTCCTCCAGCCTTGCTATTCTTTCGGCTGTAGGGGGGTGGGTTGAGAATAGTTTCTGCATACTGTTCATGGCATTACCGAAGGGATTCATTATAAACATATGTGCATCGGTAGCCTTGGCATTGGTCATCGGATGTTGCTGAACGCCGAATTCTATCTTTCTAAGTGCACTGGCAAGTGCCAACGGATTACCACATATCTGTGCACCTGTAGCGTCGGCTTTGTATTCCCTTGTTCTGCTTATGGCCATCTGTATTATTGCGGCTGATATCGGGCCGAGAATCATTATGAGAAGTCCGCCGATAATGTCATAACCACCACGATCATTGCCGCCGCCACCGAATATTGCGGCATAACGTGCCATACTTGCGGTGTAGGTGATGATTGAACCGATACATGCTGCCACACTGCTGATTAGTATATCCCTGTTTTTTATATGTCCAAGTTCGTGCGATAGTACACCACGCAGTTCATCTTCCGTTAATAACTGTAGCAGTCCTGTCGTAACAGCTACTGCTGCATGATCTTGATTTCTTCCGGTTGCAAATGCGTTCGGGTCATTGCTCTTTATGACGGCTACTTTTGGCATTTTTAAACCAGCACTGGTGGTTAATTCTCTTATGATTCTATGTAGGTTGGGTGCTTCCTGTTCGGATACAATCTGTGCATTGTTTGATCTAAGTGCTATTGAGTCGGATTTGAAATAACTTACAAATGTCATGACTAATGAAAGAATCAATCCCAATAGCAATCCAGAACTACCTAAACCAAATGCTTCTCCCAGAAAACCGAATATCATAATTAGAATTACTGATAATACGCTAAGTAGCAGTACTGTTTTAAGATTTTCCAACATATTTAATCACGTACCTTTTTTCTTTTGCATTATTATAATTATTATATTTAATATTTATACTTTTCATAATTTAACTTTTGGCGTGGATATTCTTTTTGATAATTCTTATTCCGTCTATTGATGTGGCCTATACATTCGTTGATGCAATGTCTATAAATGGTAAACATTTTTAGATATCCTAATATATGTAAAATTATAAAACTATTATCATAAGGTGATAATTGTGACAACTGCATTAGTGATGGCCGGTGGCAAGGGTACGCGCATGAATCTCGATGAGGAAAAACCACTTATTAAGGTACGTGACAGGCCAATGATTGAGTATGTATTGAATGCTTTGATTGGTTCAAAGCATGTTGATAAGATACTGGTGGCTATCAGTCCCAACACGCCTAAAACCAGGGATTTTTTAAGGGATTTTCCGGTAACTGTTGTTGAAACCAAGGCAAAAGGTTATATTGAAGATTTGGCAGATATATTGCAGGACAGAACTTACTTGGAGGAAGATGAAGCTGTTATGACTATAGTGTCTGATTTGCCATTCGTAACCTCAAACCACATCGATGATGTTTTGGAAGCATATTACAGTAGAAATAAGCCCGCTATGTGTGTTTCAGTACCTGAGGAATTATTTAAGGAATATGATATTATTCCTACATTGGTTTATGAGGGATTGGTACCTAGTGGTGTGAATATGTTGATTGCCAATAGTAAAGAACAGGAACAGACAATCTATGTTACGGATAATGTGGAGTTGGCATTTAATATCAATACCATTCACGATTTAAAAAATAGTGATAACCTGATTTGATAATCAGGCATACTCTTAAAAAAAGGTAAGTTATATATACAATATCAGACAAAAGTATATATTAATATTGATTTTAAAAATTGATTTTAATAATGACATAAATTAAAATGACTTTAGGTGGCAAATAATGACTAAAGAAAGGGAATTAATTAAAGGAGAAGAAAAGTTATGGGCAGACATTAAAGGTTACCAAGTAGCTACTAACAGTGCCCGTATATTAGGCGAACTAGATGAATTGACAATTGATGAGAAAACAGGAAAAATCACTGATATAGTAATTAAGCCTGGCGAAGAAAGAACTGTCAATGTTAAAGGTGCTAAACGTGATGGAGATAGAATTTCAGTACCTTTCGGAAAAGTTGAGAAAGTCGGAGAATTTATTATTATTTCAGGCTAATAATTAAGTAATCATTTTCTTGATTATTTAATCTTCTTTTTGTATTTCATTTTTTTGTATTTCATTTTCTTATTTAAAACTATTTTTGTAATTTTTGCAGATTTTTTCTTGAAACTCTCATCGAGTCAAGTTGAAAGACAATCCTCTTACTGGACACAACTCTTTTTTTGATTAATTTTATCATGGGCACTGACTAGTGCCATGATGTATATCCCCTCTTTATTGGTGATTATCATCGTTTTCTCCTTTTTCAGATAGTTATTACAATTTTGTAGATAAATTACACTTCTTTAGATAAATGATGACTTTACTATAATGTTTCCAATTTAAAAACATTTTAATATAATCATCAATATAAAATTAAACAATACATTTTTTTAGAATATAATTCATTAAACGATTGCAATGTTAAAAAAGAATTTTAAAAAATCCAATAATAATTATTTTAAAATGAATTTAATATTTCTATCCTTGCTGATTTCAAATATTGTACTTCTTATGGGATTGATTTATTATTATTCCAAAGTCGAAATAAAAATTGACTTTGATACTATAGATTATCTTTTAACTGTTATCCCGTCTATAATAATTTTGGGGTTCGTTTCGTTAAAGTTGCCCCGATTGAGACAAAGAGGCGGTGCATTATATGATATGTGTTATCTTGTTATAATAGCCATAATTGGTCTTATGACCTCATATTATAATTCTTTGGCAGAAGTTTCATTATCTTTTGATTCGTATCTGCAGATGTTTAGGGTTTTAAGCATATTATTAATCTTTATTCTCGTTTCAACCAAGCTAAAATCATTTCAGCAGATGATGCAGGGCAAACATAGTAGAAAGAATCGGGCAATATGCCTGATAATATTTACTCTGCTGGGTCTTTATGCTTCAAGATTCCACATCTATGTTGACGGCAGTCCCGCTAATATCCGATGTATGGTTGTCATGATTAGTGGTTTGTTGGGCGGTCCTTATGTCGGAATACCGGTAGGAATAATAACCGGTGCATATAGATACACTTTAGGAGGAATTTCTGCAACATCATGTGCCATTTCAACTGTAGTTAGTGGAATAATCGGTAGTCTCATATTCCTGTGGAATGACAATAAATTCCCCAAACCGTCCGTGGCCATCATATTGATGTTTTTATTCACTGGATTTGAGATGTTGATGGTTGTCATATTAAGTCCTCCTAGTATTTCATTTGAGTTTATTCGAGACGTTTATCCGACTATGTTGTTTGCATCCGTTATTGGAATAATATTGTTTTCAATAGTCATTAGGGATGAAAGAGAAAAAATGGACTCTCAACTTGATTTTGAAGAGAATATGACTGATGAATCAGAAAATGAAATTGAATCAAATGCTCTTGATGATGAAAATTATGAAATCATGAAGCTGAAAAATAAGATTGCTGATTTTGAAAATAAGATTGTGGATTTGAAAGATGAAATTAATGAGTTTAAACGGGAGTAAACGCTTACAGATTTCAGGATGTCTATTTTGGCTTGTGATGCTTAATCTTCGTCGAAGATTTAAAATTCGTCTTTTACTCTGTCAAGCCGTTATTCATTTCAATGTAATGAATGATATGCAAGCTATGATATTTTCACAACTCGTTAATTAAAAAAAGAGACGGTGGAATTTACATTCCTTCCATACTCAATTCCATCAGTTTTTTGGTTTCTTTGGCAAGTTCATCAGGTAATCCTTTTATGTCTATGTCAAGGAAACCTCTCACTATCATTGAAGCCGCTTCGTCTTCGGTTAAACCCCTTGCCATCAGGTATTGGATTTCGTCTTCTGCTATTTTACCTACAGCCGCTTCGTGTGACAGTTCCATGTTGGTACATTCTCCCCTTAATTCAGGGACTGAATATATTTTTGAATCGTCAGACAGTATCAGACCCATACATTCAAGGTGTCCGCGCACGTCCTGTGATTTTCCCAAAAGATCTCCACGCGTTATTATGGTTGATTCGTCATCGCTTATGGCACGTGTAATCATTTCTGACTGTGAGTTGTTTCCGGACAATATTGTTCTTGATCCCTGATCAATCTGGGAGTCTTCTTTTCCTGCCAGTATTGACTGGAAGAATACCTTTGTATTGTCACCGTTTGCATATGCCGTTGGATATGCCTGTATGTTCTGTACTGGGCTGGTGAGTATGTAATTTGATATGTATGTACTGTCGTCGTCCATTATTACTGCCGTTCTTGGTCTTACGTCTACTTCCTTGTCCCAATTATGTACCATGGTGAAGGTTACTTTGGATCCTTTTTTAAGATAGAATTCACTGACACCGATATGTGCCGCATGTTTCACGTGGTTTGCCGTTGAACAACCGGTAATAATGTTTATTTCGGAGTTTTCCTCTGCAATGATTATGTTGTGTGCGGTTTGTCTTACGGAATCGTCGCCTATATACATGCATGCTTGAATCGGCAGTTCCATTTTTGTTCCCGGAAGACTTCTTATGAAGTATCCGCTTTTTCCATCCAGTTCGGTGGTTGCGGTGTATTTGTCTGCATCCACTGCCATTGCATTCCACATGTAATCTGATAACCAGTCATATTTTTCCAATGCTTGTGGAGTACTCATCACTTCTATACCCGGATACATTACTTTGGCCAGCAGTTCTGACTGATCCATCTGTAAAAATGAGGCTGATCTTTCTTCTTCTGTAGTGTCCATTCCTACACTTGTAAGAGTATCTTTATCTGATTTGTCCAAATCTTCCAATGAATCTACATGTTCGTATGCGTCTACGTCCATGGTTTCATATTCATCTAAATCTATATCTTCACCAATTGCCGCTTTCTTGTTTAATGCTTTTTCGGCTCTGTCTTTTATTGATACCATATTTATATCTCTCCAAATCCACTTGTTCTTACGTTGTCCATTATCTCTTTAGGCTCTCCGGTACGTACTATTTTTCCATCTATCAATACGTGTGCATGGGTAGCGTTTACGAAGTTCAATATATATCCCAGGTGTGTTATTAATAGTCCTGCTTTTTTTGTGTTTTCAGCATTTTGACCCAGCAGTGTTCCTATTTCGTTTGATATCAATTCCACGTTTTCTATGTCCACACCGCTGTCCGGTTCATCAAACATGATGAAGTCAGGCTGTTGTGCCAATAGCTGCAGCAGTTCAGATCTTTTCACTTCTCCACCGGAGAATCCCAGATTCACATCTCTTTCAAGGAAGTGTTCGTTGAGCTTTAATCTTTCTCCAAGTGCTATTACCTCGTCGTCCAGGTCATCTTCTGATTTGTAGTCATGTTTTCCATCTACTATTTTTAGTAAATCTTTGAGTTTTACTCCCCTTATCGCTGGTGGATTTTGGAATGTTACTCCTAAGCCTAATTCTATTCTTTCATGGGTTTCTAATTCGGTTATGTCCTGACCTTTATATAATATTTTACCGTTCGTCACTTCATATTTGGGAAATCCGAGTATTGTCATAAACAATGTACTTTTTCCCGCACCGTTTGGTCCTAATAAAACGTGGGTCTCACCTTCTTCTATTTGAAGGTTCACTCCTTTAAGTATCTTTTTTCCTTCTACTTCTACTTCTAAATCTGATATTTCAAGTAGCATTCAATCACCATAAGTTTCTTTATAATAAATAAAATAATATCGTCATATTTTTTTTCTTCAATAATATATTATTATATGTTTTTTATCGGTTATATTATTACTGTTATATCTATGGTTATCTTATAAGTATTATATAACTATTGTTATTTCAACAATTATTAATTGTATGTATTGGCTGTCTTTTGCATGTCCTTGATGATTTTGTCATGAAGCGATTCGAAGCAAATTATTATTAGGCAGACCTAAACCTTTATCATTTTTTTATTAAAATCTTTTCAAACAAAAATATTCTTATCCTTATTCAAATTCGGATATGTGGCTTTAATACCCTTTTTTTAAATGATTATTCCATTCATATATGACACATGAAAACACAAAAAATTACACTCATAGTATTTATACTTTATGGTTGGCATAATAAAACAACCTTTATAATAATAGTTAAAGTGATATATTATTGTACATTATTTTAGTTTGTACATTTTTAATATTGTACTATAAAGTCATATTAGTACAATAAACACGTGTTTAAATAAGAAAAATTTAAATGTAAACATTTAAAAGTTTTATGGTTGTTTTTACAAGAAAAAAATAATCATGTTTTATAATAGGAGGAAAAATAATGGCTAACGACGATATTAAAATAATCGTTTTCAGTTGTAACTGGTG
>MUZY01000116.1:0-194 GCA_003266065.1 Methanosphaera sp. rholeuAM130 | reverse complement strand
GACTGGATTTCAGCTTCCGAAGGTGAAAAATTCGCTTCAACAATCAGAAGAGTAACTGCAGAAATCCAAGAGTTAGGTCCTTCACCACTCAAAGAACAATTAGCACAGGAGGAATAAGTACATGGCAGAAAAAGTTAAAATAGGAACAATGTGGCTCGGCGGATGTTCCGGTTGTCACATCGCTTTAACAGATT
>MUZY01000095.1:5951-6160 GCA_003266065.1 Methanosphaera sp. rholeuAM130 | reverse complement strand
ACGATATTTACCTATCAAGTAAAGCAATTAATGAGTCAGCTATCGATACTCCTGATGAAGAAGTTGTAATCATTGATGTAACCAAGATACCTACAAAAACAACGGTTGAAGTATTAAACAATACTCTCGGCAATGTAACAATAGGCGTAACGGTTACAAACATGACTGAAAGTCCAGTAGAAACCGGTGAAGTATACGTTAAAGACCTA
>MUZY01000095.1:0-5880 GCA_003266065.1 Methanosphaera sp. rholeuAM130 | reverse complement strand
TATCAGGAAAATGACATATACCTTGCAAGCAATGCTACTAACGAGTCAGCCATTGGTACACCTCAAGAACACATAACCGTTATTGATGTTGAAAAAATACCTACAATCACAAATGTAGAAATTTTAGATCACACAGTCGGTAATGTAACTATTGCTGTAAATGTAACCAATGAAACTCTTAACTTAGTAAGAAAAGGTGAAGTAATAGTACGCAATGCTACAAACAACAACATAATAACAGCCGCTACATTAGATGGTGGAAAAGCTACGATAGTAATTCCAACAAACAGTGTCGGTGAAGTTAAAGTTGTCGTTGAATATCTGGAAAATGATATCTACAATGCAAGTAAAGCTGTCAATCAGTCCGCTTTAGGAACACCTGATGAAGAAGTTGTCGTAATAGATGTAAGTAAAATACCTACAATAACAAGTGTGGAAATCCTAAACAATTCCTTAAGCAATGTAACAATAGGTGTAAACGTTACAAACAGTTCAGGTGACTTAGTAACCAAAGGTGAAGTATTAGTTAGAGATGCTGATAACAAACGGGTAATTACAAGTCAAATCCTAACTGGTGGTCAGGCAACTATAGATTTACCGGTAAATGAAGCCGGAGAACTCAGAGTAATAGTTGAATACCAGGAAAACGATATATACCTTGCAAGCAATGCAACCAATAAATCTGCTATCGGAACTGAAGATGAAAACATTACTGTAATAGACGTGACTAAAATCCCAACCAAAACAACGGTTGAAATTTTAAACACAACCCTAAGCAATGTGACAATCGCAGTAACGGTAACCAACATGACTAATGAGACCGTAACCAAGGGTACAGTCATCGTCATGGATGAAAGCGGAAGTCAGCTTGCAACAGGAAAACTTGCAAACGGTAAGGTAAACATAACCGTACCTGCAGATAAAGTAGGTGAAATGAAGGTTATCGTTGAATATCAGGAAAATGATATTTACCTAGCAAGCAACGCTACCAACCAGTCAGCTATTGGAACTGATGATGAAAACAAAGTAGTCATAGATGTTACAAAAATACCTACAAAAACAAGCGTGGCCGTATTGAACAATACAGCTACAAATGTAACAGTTGGTGTACAGGTAACTAACCAGACAAACGTTCCAGTAACCAAAGGTACAGTAGTCGTAAAAGATATGGACGGAAACGTCCTGGCTACCCAACAATTAACAAAGGGTAAAGCAAACATTACGATTCCAGTAAATGGAGCTGAAAAACTGCTTGTACAGGTTCAGTATCTTGAAAATGATATATACTTACCAAGCAATGCTACAAATGAATCCGCCGTTGGAAAACCAACGGAAAACATCACTGTCATTGACGTGGAAAAAGTTGATTCAAACCTAACGGTAAATACCAACAGTCCTATAAAAGCAAATGAAAGTCTTACAATAGATGGACAACTTAAGGATGAATACGGCAATCCGATTCCAAACGCTCCAATAGAATTAAGTATCGATGGAGTCAACGTTGCAAACACAACAACGGATGCCGACGGTAATTATGTATTCGTCACAAAACCACAAACTGGAGATCACACTGCAACAGTTGACTATCCAGGTAATGAAACCTATAACCCAGCAACTGGATCAAAAGATTTCACTGTTGAGAAAATAGATGTAACTACAGAGGCTAATGTGACAGATACAAACCCTAACAACACTACAATACAAGTAAACGTAACGGATGAAGATGGAAAACCAGTTGATGATGTAGATGTAGTCATCAAAGATGAAAACGGTACAGTAATTGGAAACGGAACCGTACATAATGGAACAGTAAACATAACAGTTCCATTAGAACCTGGTAAACATGATCTTACTGTTGAAACATTACCAACAGATGATTATGAAGCTACCACAACACCTGTAACGGTTGAGGTTCCAAAACACAACTCAACAATTACACCAAATCCAATCAAAGATACTACCTACGGCAACACCACAGAAATAAGTGGTAAATTAACTGATGAGGATGGAAATCCAATTCCAAATGCTGAAGTTACAATCACAGTAAACGGTGAAGAAATACCTGTCAAGACGGATGAAAACGGTGTATACAACTACACATGCCCAGCTGATACAGTTGGAGTCAACAACGTGACGGTCAAATATGACGGTGACGATGAGCATGCAAGCACAGAGGTTGACTCAAAATTCAAAGTATCCAAAGCAGGAGTAAGTATAGTCGTAGATCCAATAAAAACATATGTTGAAGAAGAAATAATCCTACAGGCTAATGTCACCGATGCAAACGGTGATAAGATAACCGAAGGAAAAGTAATCTTCAAAATCAACGGTGTAACCATACATGAAGGTGGAAAACTTTCAGGTGGAAACGTACTTAAAGTTCCAGTAGTAGATGGTGTAGCCAAATACACTTTCACTGCTACAAAAGAACTAATCAGTGCTAAAAACATCACGGCAGTGTACATTGAAAATGAACACTACGCCGAAAATAGAACTGACGGTACAACACCGGCAAATGTAAGTCTAAGAACCGCTCAAGTAATCGTTTCAACGCAACCTGAAATCGGTATACAAAGACAGAACATCACATTAGTGGCCGATGTTTATGATATTACTCACAACCTACGTGATGTAAGACCAATAGATGATGACGGCAGTTATGTGATCTTCAAAGTCAATGGACTAACCATCAAAGATGCTGACGGCAATGTCCTTAAAGTACCGGTCGTAAACGGTGTGGCTAAAACTGATTACTACATACCTAACGGTATGGGTGGAATGAAAGGAAACACAGGTAACTATAAAAACTACACGATTACTGCTGTATATCACCATCCGGACTACTATGACGTACGCAACACATCCAACTTCAACATCGAAAGGGAAGACAACATCTCATTCGTTGTCGATGATGTGACAATAGATAACCGTACGGTATCAATCGATGCAAACTTAGTAGAAGCTGATGGAGATAACCTTGTAGGTACAAACGTTGTTGGAGTAAAAATCAATGGATTAACCCTTATGGATGAAAATGGTAAACCAGTACTATTCAATGCTACAAACGGAGTAGTCGACATCGACTTCAAACTACCGGATAATGTAAAAGAAGTTAAAAACATAACTCTCACAACCGGTAACCGTGAAGCATATGGTAGTGCTACCACTACCATTTCCAAAATCGCCAAACAGGCCAGTGTCATTAAGGTAAGTCCTGTAAAAGGTATTGTTGAAGAAAACATTACCCTTTCAGCAAGAGTTACTGACAAATACGGTAACCCAATTGATGGCGGATATGTCATCTACAAACTTAATGGCCAGACACTACATAAAGGTGGATTGCTAGAGGGAGATAATCCGATAGTTCAGATAGGTGTTAAAAACGGTTGGGCAAACTACACCTTAGTCGCAAACAATAAACTGGTTTCAGCCACAAAAATTGATGCGGCATATAGTGGAAATGCTAACTTTAATTCATCAAAGACAACCGCTTCATCTAAAGTGAATATATCTTTAAGGAAAGCACAAGTTGTTGTAACAGCCACCCCAAATATGGCTAAACAAAATCAGTATATTGTATTTACAATTAATGTCACAGACAAGACCCATAACAAAAATAATGTTGCACCGATTAACTCAGTAAAATCACTGGCAACATTAAAAATTAATGGATTGACATTAACCGATGCAAACAACAAAACGGTTCAGGTATCCATAAGAAACGGAACCGGCTCCTACAAGTATAAAATACCTCAAGGAGTTGGAGGAAAAGTCTTAGGTACCGATGATTATAAAAACTACACAGTCGTAGCACATTATACTCATCCTAACTATGTTGATGCTTCAAATCAGACCACATACAATATCGAACAATCAACGACAAGTATCCAATTCTATA
Organism: Methanosphaera sp. rholeuAM130; assembly: GCA_003266065.1. GTDB lineage: Archaea > Methanobacteriota > Methanobacteria > Methanobacteriales > Methanobacteriaceae > Methanosphaera. The sequence goes on along the minus strand of MUZY01000095.1, from coordinate 1,982 downwards.
ATGTGACTTTCAATCAGGCTACAAAGAAAATCACGATAAATGCCCAAATCAAGGATTATCAGAAAAATAACGTTGTCGGAAACACCAGATTCAACATCAAAGTTAATGGGGTAACTATGAAAAATGAATCAGGTGATGTGATTAAGTACTCTTCAACGGATGGAAAAATCAGTCTGACGATTGATTCAATAACTTCCAATCCTAAGGAAGTCATGATTGTAACACTTGGTAGAGAAGCTTATTTATCTACACGTGCTACCTACACAACACTAATAAAAGTATGATTTTTTTATGACTTTGAAGGTTCAACCCTTCAAAGTTCTTTTCTTTCTATTTTTTGAAAAATAATTAATATGATATATCTTCCTCCTAAAATAACCTGCTTTAATTCATCATTAACTTATAAGTTATAAGTTATTTGTAAAAAGTTATAAGTTATAAGTTATACTAAAATGGTATTCTTCCTCACTTTTAATAGTTACCTCTCCTCCAGATAACATCTAAATAAGGACTAATACAAGATCCATCAGTAGAGAGTCAAAAATCTGACAAAAAGGAGTTTGATGTTTAATGGTGTATACTACATTCTAACGATTCTTAAATCCTTTGGCACATAGAAAATATGAAATCGTAATTAGTAAAAAAATGAGAATTATTAAATTTAAAAGATTTTAAAAAGAAAAAAGGTGAAAGCAGTTATTCGCTTTCAATAGTTATATTTCCAGTATCTGCAGGGCCACTATCGCTACTGCTATCAGAACTGCCACTATCGGAACTGCTACTTCCACTGTTGGTGTTACCTGAATCAGGGGTACCTCCGCTATTTCCACCAGTAACCTCACCAATCCAAGCTCCACCAGTAATCTGACCTGTCTTGGTATTTACTTCAGTTTCACCGATAAGTTGACCATTTTTATATTGGCCGTAGACATTGTATACTACACCGTCAACGGTAAATGAGCTCAAGTATCTTGTTGATGTAGCACCCATCTGAATACCGGCACTACGGGCGACACTATAAGCGTCTATAGTAGCTTGGCTTCCGGCATTTTGGGCAGATCCACTTCCGGAGGAAGTGCCTGAACTTCCACTACCACTTGATATCTTATTTTTCTGTTTTGAAGCAGTTTTAGATGAACTTTTCTTGGAATTTTCCTTGTTTTTATTTGAAGGTAGAGTATTGGCTGAGTCACCGCCAATAACGGAATCTGCACTATCGGCGGCTCCGGCTTCAACCTGCAATTCAGGTTCAACGTCAGTATATGTATTAGTCAAATCGTTCGTATTATTAATTTGATATGTCGCAGCAACCACTCCGACCAATGCAACAATTGCTATTGCCAAAATCAATTTCGTATTCATGTTAACCTCCCTTTTAACTTAAAATAACAAATTCAACCATATATATTCTACTGTATATTATATAGGTTAATATACTAATTAAAGTATTCTATAATTTTGTTTATACTCCTATTTAAATACTTTCGTAATTATTGAAAATGTATTGCAAGTACTTATCATGCTCCCTCTACCTTTATATTTATTGAAAACTATAATTTCATATATGCAAAGAAAGGGTTATGTGAACTTACCATTACATACTGACCATACGCCAAGATGGTTATGGCATAGGATGGTAAAGTTATCGGGGGCTATTACCGAGGTCATACTTGAAGAGTATGGGCATGAGGAGTTTCTTAACAGAATATCCAATCCATACTGGTNNACTGGTTTCAGGCATTCTCATGTGTAATAGGATTTGACTGGCATTCATCTGGTACAACCACCACTACATGCGGTGCATTACGTGCCAGTTTAAGCCCTGAAGAACATGGCATAGCGGTATTGGGAGGAAAAGGCAAAAATTCGCTTAAAACTCCATCCCAGCTTATGCAAATGGGTGACTCGTTTAACCTCTCCGACAAGACAACCGATTATCTAATAAGATCATCCAAGTTATCGGCAAAGATTGACAATTCATG
>MUZY01000079.1:5635-17806 GCA_003266065.1 Methanosphaera sp. rholeuAM130 | reverse complement strand
GGATTTAAATCGACGGAAATAATAGTTTTTCCAAGATTGTATAATGCCTCTGCCCTGTCTCCATCCTCCAATGGGATGAATATCAGGTCTGATTTGCTTATTCCATCTATACTCACAGGACTTCGTGGACCGTTTAGATTGGGCGTATCTATGAATTCATCATCGTTTGTACCTAAAATCTCCTTGACGCCCAGTTTTTTATAAACTTCTTCAATACGTCTGACACGCTCATCAGTACGATAATATAAGTTGATTTCCACGGGAATATCGAGTAACTTTGACATTTTTGCAATATCTTCAGCCACTAATGCAGTCGTGTTTCCATTGACGCTGAGAACGGGTTTTTTAGCAGTTAAAAAGTAGGCTGCTGATACTTTAATTGTATTAATACTGTTCCGTGTAGTTTTTTCACCAATCAGATAGTCGTACGTTTCGCCTCTTCCATGGGCTATCATACCTGAGTCTGCCAGTATTCCATTTTTGTGTGCCTGTACAATTTTATCTCTTAAAAGTAATGATTCATATCTTGGGTGGTCTTTGTTTAACATATTAAAAAATAGTATTTTATAGTATAAGAATTTTTTTATTGGGTGAGTTATGAATATGGAGTATATTGGGAAAAAATGTTTGATGTTTCAATAAAAAATTTTAAAAAAAAGAATAATGGGAAGTTAACAATCATCGTCTTTTCTTTTTTCTTTCAGCTTCTTCTCTTGCAATGGTTTTTCTTCCTTTCTTCTTGTCTCTAACTTTGGTTTCACCTTTTTTAACATTTTGCATCTTATTTTTAGGTGATTGAATAAGGAAGGTTTCCATATAATCAGCAAATACAGGTCTTGTAATGAATATACCTATAAGTACCCCTACAACAGTTGTAACTGCAAAACCGGTTAACATACCGATACCAGTTGAACCTCTGACAAATCCGATGTATGCCAGTGGAAGCATTGCAGCTATAAGAGTTCCTGCTGATGCATAGATAATGAAGAATGCACCCTTAATTCTTGTTTTGACGATATTTTTCCTGTCACTTCTGTCACGGCGAGCTAAAACCTCATCGGTCATAACAATTTGGTCGTCCACTCCGGTACCAATAGAAGCTATCATACCTGCAATTGCGGCCAAATCCAAGTTCCAATGTATTATGGATGCAAATCCAAGAATTATAATCAATTCTGAAAGAGTAGTTATAACGATTGGAATAATAAGTGATGGAGCTTTATATTTAACACTTACAACTATGATAATGGCAAGAAGTGCTAATAATCCTGCTATAAGACATCCCTGCTCGAATTGTGAACCAAGTTCTGCTGATACACTGTTTACTCCATTAACTTCTAGTTTAACAGGAAGAGCCCCTGACTCCAGAACAGTATGGATTTCAGTAGCCTTATCTTGAGCTGCCTGTTTGGATTCTTCTCCACCTGAAACGGATATTTCGGTTGATGCCTTACCGTTTGCAAGTCCGGCATCCAATTCAGGATCAGATATCAGCTTATCGTCAAGGTACATTTCAACTTTTGCACCGGCCTGTCCTTCGGCTATCTTGGCGAATTTTTCAGCTCCTTCAGTTGTAACACTGAATGGTACCTGCCATCGGTTACCGGTTACTTCAGCGGCTGACACGCTTGAAATGTCCGCACCGGTAATTGCGGTCTGGCCATTAATTTTAGCCTCAAACTTACCTGGCGTACTGATAATTCGCTCCACTTCCTCGGGTTTTACCCCTGCAATTTCCACTATTACATCCTGACTTCCACTTTGTCTAACTTTTACATCGGAAATACCAAATGCATTTAACCTTTTATCCAAAATGGCGGTAACAGTATTCATAGTGTCCTGATCAACTGCTTCGCTAAGGTGTAAGTTAATCATAGATCCACCTTGCAAGTCAAGTCCTTCCTGTAGTCCGAATACGGCTACGCTTGCTATACTAATAGCAACCAATGCTATAAGTAGCAGTGTACGTGGTCTTTTTATAAACTGTATAGTTTCGTAATTAATTGTGACCACCTCTTTCAATATGCCATTTTAGAATTCCTAGATTCATAAGCCAAGTTGACATTAAATCTGATAAAAGTCCCATGACAAGCACTGCTGAGATGTCAGCCAATACCTGTGCTGATGGGATGAATATTTTCACGACTATAAATAATACCAGCATTGAAGCCAATGCGGTAATACTTAAAGTAATACCAGTCTTACAAGCACCTTCTGCACGATCATCTACACTTCCGTCTTGACGTTTCAATAAACGTGTCGTAAGAAGAATATCCGTGTCCACACCATACCCTATAAGCATGAGCAATGCACCTACACTGGCGATGGATATAGGTATGCCGAATAAGGACATACCTCCGACAGCTACGGATAGGTTACATAAAGCTGATAGGATAATAGCAATGGAAGGTATGAAGTCCCTAAATACAAAGAATACTGTTGCGGACATGAATAAAAATGCAAATATTAATGCATATGCAATCTGTCCCATGGCAGCATCACTTAATAGAGCTCCAACACTTTTAAAACTAAGTACATTAAAATCATTCGAAAACTGTTCATTAAACTGGCTAACGTCAATATCACCGGCAATGGTGATGGTTGCAGTATTATCACTCAGTGATGTTTGAACATCGTTTATTTTTAGTTTGTCTTTAACTAAATTTGTTATCTCTGATTCAGTCATTGGGTGTTTTAATTCGACTGTTGCTAATGTACCCCCTTTTAATTCTACACCTTGGTTTAATCCGAATACGCCAATGTATAGAAGGGATATTATCATTAAAATAACAGGAATTAAAATTAGAGGCTTATGAGATTGTCTACTGATATATTTAATTACATCTGTCAATTCTCGTTACGCTCCTAGATTTATTGTTATAATTGAGTTTTATCTATATTCTATAATAATTAAAGAAAAATATTTTTATGGATTAATTATTAGAATATTATGTTATTAGTTTTGTTAATAAATATATATAAAAATTTATGTTGGAGTGATTCCAGTTAAAGGGGATTTTTTTCCAATACATTTTTTCCCATCAGAATAACTTTTAATTCTAAATACTTTTAAATATATATTACTATAAAACATAGTATAGTATGCTTTTAATCTTTTGGATTAATCGCTTTTAAATTGTAAGTCAACTTCAAAAATTAAATAACTTCCTTTTTTATAAGGATGGGCACTGATTTAAATATTTAAATAATACGGGAATTTTAAATATTCATGGAGTTTTTTATTATGAGCAACGTTAAATATACATTAGTAAAAAAGTTTAGTCAACTTACGCTTAAAACAATGCATTATTTACCGACTGGAGGAAAAAGTTATCCAGGATTTTTATTTTTAAAGTATTCCGGAAGGGAAACCTTGCCTCAATTAACGAGTGATCAGATAGATATCGGTTCAATAGTGATAACGGGAACAAACGGCAAGACAACCACCACTACTATGACAATAGATTTATTAAGTAATGACATGAAATTATCCACCAGTGTTGATAATAATACGATATATGCACTTACTACTGGAATATTGAAGGATTCATCTGAATTGGGCGTGTTTGAATATGGAATAAGGGATATTGAACATGGGGAGCCGGATAATATTCAAAGGCTGATAGATCCGATAGGTGTCGTGTATACCAATATTTCAAGAGAGCATACCCAGGTGCTTGGGGTTAAGAATTCATTCAAGGATTACGTCAAAGCCAAAACATTACTGTCACAGGGCATGGATAAAGGTGTTGTGATAACCAACTGTGACGATCCCAATACGGCTTATATCGGATTTAATAAGCAAGATGACGTTCACGTGACATATTACGGATTTGAGCTCGAATCATTGGAGGATATATTCGAGGCACCTGAAGTGAAATGTCCTCATTGTGCAAAAGCGTTGACATACAGTAAACATTACATGAATCATAGGGGAATATACTCCTGTGAATGTGGATTTAAGCGTCCGGAACCTGACGTCAAGCTCACTAAATTCGTGACCGATAGGGATAAGTGGATTATAACCATAGAAGGACGTGTCTACAATCAGGTAGTGGATGATGAGGTGGATATAAATGCAACGATGAGCGTACCTATGCTTGGTATACACAACCTCTATAACATATTATGTTCTGCTACCGTTTATGCATCATTTACGAAGGATGTGGAGAATATAAATGAGAAGATTGAGGATTACTTTAACAAGCTGGACTTTACAATACTTCCTCCTGGCAGATTTGAAATATTTGAAGTTGATGATAAGCTAGTCGGTATCGGTCAGGGTGATAATGGGGATGCTCTTAAGGTAAATACGTTGCTCATGGATTTATACGCTGACGATGAAGTTGAATTCATATATAATACGCCCGACGAATATGAGGATGAGGTCTTTGCGGATCATCAGGTTGCAATCAGGGGATTAAATCCCGCACACCTGATAGTCGTTCCGGGTAGGGTTTCAGTTGATAAGGCTGAAGATTACTATAATCAGATAAAGGATGAATATGACAGCGATTTTTATCCGGTAGAATATGACTTTGAAAAGCGGATAAACAATATTATCGGATTAATAAAGGATTCCGAATACAAGTATATTCTCGTATCCGGTTGCGGTGAGGAACAGTTGGTTTGGGATGAAGTTAAAAGAAGGTTAAAGGAGGAATCTTCTTAAACAAATATTTCTTTTTGGAAGTTCGTTATTTTTTGAATCCTGTATAATCAACGAAACTCTTTTTACGAATCAGGAATATAACAGTAAAGTAACATTATGAATAAAATATTAAAATAAGAAATTTTTTAGAGATATAAATCTATATCCAGTTGTGGCAACAGTTTAACGGTGTTTATCAAAAGTTCCTGTTCTGATTTGTTATGTGTTCTAATGATAAATGAATTTACTACATTGGCACCTTTGTCATCTGCCGCCTTTTTGATTTGCTTTAATACGTTGGTTGCATTAGTTCCATTTGTTGTAGTGAATATTATGACATTCTTATCTTTGAAGTCACAATTTGCAATTAGTGTGTTTAGGGCCGGCGAGATGTTTCCCAGAGTGGATGGACATCCAAGCATTATAAGATTATAATCCGTAAAATCAACATTTTCCGGTGTAATGGAGGTATAACTGTTGCTGAATGCCGTATAGTTGCTTTTGAGATTGTTTAGGAATCCTTTTTTTCTGTTCAGGTCTTTTACCTCTATAATATCCGATTCATATCTTTCGTTAATAATATGAGAGATATATTTAATTTTTTTTCCCGATGAATACACTATAACCATTGACATATCTAATCACTTATTAACTATTATTATTTTATACTTTAAATATTTAATTCTTCGATTGCTCTTTTAGTGCTTTCAATGATATTTTCCTGATTGCCGTTGCATTGAATACTGAATGCACGAATAATGTTTCCGTTGCTTTTTTTGACCAGCTTTGCAAGTCTTCTTAAGGAATTTTCATAACCCATATATTTAAACGTATTGAATACTATCACGTCCTTTCCCTGAAAATCGGTATTCCTTATGAATTTTGCTATTGCGGGAGTAACCGATCCGAAGTATACCGGCGTGCCTATAAATACGACTTCATAGTATGGATCCACTACAATGCCGTCGGGCAGTATCTGGGCGGAATTTCTTATCGTCGGCAAAAGTAGCTCGGAGAGCGTCTTGTTTTCCCATAAGTCAACTATTTCAAGTCGGTGAGTCTTCAATTCACTTTTAAGGGTATTTGCAACGGTTCGTGTATTGCCACTTTTTGAATAGTATATTGTTAAACTTCTCATATTATCATTGATTAAATTTATACTGTAATCTTTTTATTTTATCTTAAATATACTTGGTCGGCAATTCATTAAAAAAAACTTTAGATGGTATCATTTAATTTAGAATATTCTTTGAAAGTGTCCCGTTTCCTCTTTTTTGACATGGTTTTTTGATTTCGTTAAAGTAATTTTTAGGAAAGCTTTATATACTATGGGGGGTATAGTATATAGTATACCCATGGGGGTATAGGTAATTATATTTATAAAACAACAGAGGTAATAAAAATGGTAAAAACAGTAGATGATTTAGAATTAGGTGAAGTTGGAAGAGTAAAAAAATACAGAATACACGGTTCACTCGGAAAACACTTAAGAGAAATGGGATTGGTTAAAGGAACAACCATTAAACTTGAAAGAAGAGCACCATTAGGATATCCTGTAGCAATACGTATACAAGGATTTTCATTAGCATTAAGAAAAGAAGAAGCAATGGCAATAGAACTCGAATAATCAATCACTTCTTTTCTTAAAAATTTTTATAATGATTTTTCCAATATTTAAATTCATTTTCCCCATCATTTCATATTCGCATTCTGCGTTGATACATGTTCTTTTTTTCTAACAGATAGCAATACATTAAATAACTATCCAATTAATCGACTTAAATCATGTACTCTCATTTAAAATTGTCATATTAATAATTAACATATGCAATTTATTTTATGCATTAATAATTAGAAAAAATAGTGAGGGGGTTATAATTCCAAATCCGCCAATGCTTCGTTTGTCAATTCTTCAATATCCTTGTTTTTAACGGCTAAGATAAATGAATCTTTAACAGTTCCTCCCTGGCTAATAATCATATTGTTTATCACACTGATTGTAGTTTCTCCACCGCTGCCCATCATGGTAGCAAAAGTAACACATTTCGTACCGCTGAACTCGTTTTCCTTGATAAACTGTAGAATGGCAGGTGTAGGTTTGGAAGCCCATACTGGTGTACCTATGAATATGTTGTCGTAGTCCTTCAAATCCACCTTTTCATATTCAATCTCGGTATCCTTTTCGCGTATTGAGTCATAACCGCCTTTGACAAATCCCAAGATTCCGCTTCTTTTTTGTTTATCCTTTACTTCAAGCAACTTTGCATCGAATTTTTTTGCTATGCCCTCTGCCACCAGTTTCGTATTGTTTGTACGTGAATAATATATAATTAAATCCGTCAATCTAATGCCTCCTATGGATATAATCCTAATTCTTTCAATCCTTCGCTTTCATCAAATCCACACATGATGTTCATGTTTTGTATCGCCTGGCCGGATGCACCTTNNCACCTTTAACAAGGTTATCAATAGCTGATATTACTACAAGCTGATTTTCATCATCGAGTGAAATACCTCCTATCTGACAATAGTTGGATCCGCGTACACTTGCAAGAAGAGGTATCTTATTGTCCTTAAGTACCTGTACAAAAGGCTCGTCCCCATAATACTCGCTGTATAACGAGTAGATGTCATCCGCCGTAACGTTATCCTTAAGCAGTATGCTGTGGTTTGTTGTTATAATACCCCTAATCACAGGTACCAAATGTGGGGTAAATGAAACTTTAACGTCTTTTGAGCCGAAATTTCTTAACTGTTCCCTGATTTCTGGGGTGTGCCTATGGCTTGCAATAGCATATGGTTTAACGTTATCGCTGCATGTAGGATAATGGCTGTTGGAAGTGGCTTTTATACCTGCACCGCTTACGCCGCTTTTGCTGTCTAAAATTATCCTGTCCACCAGTTCGTTTTCAACAAGGGGTAGACTTGACAGTATTGCACCTGTAGGGAAACAACCTGGATTTGCAATTAGGTTTGCATCTTTAATCAGTTCCCTGTTAATTTCCGGAAGGCCAAACACGGCTTCCAGTTCCGGATGAAGATGGGTCATACCATACCATTTTTCATATGTTTCAATATTCTGGAATCGGAAGTCCCCACTCAAATCCACTACCTTGGAACCGTTATCCAGGAAGTCAGGTACTATCTTCATTGACGCCCCGTGCGGTACAGCACAGAATACTACATCGGCATCCACATCCTTATTTTCCGGATTTGTGAACTTCAACTCCAAATCTTCCAGGTGCGGATGTAACGTGCTGACATCATCACCCTCACTTTTTCGACTTGTAACGGTCGTAATTTCAACTTTAGGATGTCTGGAAAGTATCCTCATCAGCTCTCCGCCGGTATATCCACTGGCTCCTATAATCGCCACATCTATTTTGCTCATCTAATCAATCCTCCTTTTTTTTATTGATATGCATATTTTGCCACATTCTTAAAATGGGTCTTGGCTACTTTATCAAGTATCTGTTTATCAATATCTTTTATCTTGGTTTTTTTATTTAGTCTAATATTATATCTTTCTTCCAATTCATTTAATACTTTTTCATAATGGTACTTTGCAATAATACTACTTGCCGCAACTGGTATGAAGCGTTCACCATTTTCTATCTGAATCATATTGGCTCTTGCATTCATGTATTGATTGACCTTTTCAGCGTCAAACTTATCGATGATTATCAGCGTATCGGTTGAGTCGATATTTTCAAGCAATCTTTTAATGGCGGTGGTATGAAGGTAAGCCAACATGTGATTCAGGTTTTTTCCTTCATCCTTAAACTTGCTGTAGAGTTTATTATAGCTAAATGGTTTCAATACTATCAATTCCTTTTTGATGTTGAGTTTTTCTATCCTTTTATAGACCTCTTCGATTTGTTTTTTGGTTAATTCCTTGCTGTCCTTAACGCCAATATACCTAAGTGTTAAATTTTCACTCTTTGATGTAGCTACTGCACATACAACTAGCGGTCCAAACCATTCACCTTTACCAGTTTCATCAGAGCCTATAGTAAAGTCATAGTCTGATAGGGAAATGTCATTATTATTGAAGTCATATTCATTTTCATGATGGTTATCTTTCTCGCGATTTGTGGGGTATCTTTTTTTATGCGGATTTGTTTGTGACGTGTAATATCTGTCCTCTTTTTGATGTGATGTTGGGTTGTCTTCAGGGTTGATATTTTTTTCTTTCGCATACCCGCGGTGTTTTCTATTTCGTGAATACTGGCCATTTTTATTGTTTTTCTTGGATATTTTTTTAGCTTTGTTATTATGATTGTTTTGGCGATGACTTTCAGAGATATTGTCATTGGAAATATCCTTAAGGTGTCTTTTCATGAATTTTCTTGTTTTATGGTTATCCTCATAAACGAGTGAACCGGAGTTGTACAGTATAAAAATAATTCCATCATCGTTGATGCGTACTTTTTCATATTGGTGGGGACTTTCATGCTGCAGGTTATTGCTATTCTCGATAAAATAGTCCATTCCTCTTTTATCTAACTTCAATGATTTCATCATAATAATTAACCCTTAAAAAAAAATTGTGAAATTGGTGGAGGTTATGTTTTTGAATAATTTATTTTCTTATCATGGTTCCAATGCCATGTTTGGTGAATATTTCAAGTAGTATTGAATGTTTTAGTCTACCGTCCAATATGTGGGCTGTTTTAACCCCATTTTCAACGGCATTTATACAGGTTTCAACCTTAGGAATCATACCTCCGGTAATAACTCCCGTATCGACCAATTCCCGTAGTTCATCAACCCGTATACGTCTGATAAGACTATCCGGATCATCAGGGTCTGTCATTATGCCCGGAACATCCGTCAATACGATTAACTTTTCGGCATCAATTTCTGATGCTATGGAACCTGCTACAGTATCTGCATTCAAGTTGAGCGTATTTCCCTGATTATCGATTCCTATAGGAGATATTACAGGTATGTAATTGCTTCCGGTAAGGTCTTCGATTAATTTGGTGTTGATATTGTCAATCTTTCCGACATAACCTAAATCCACTTCAAGTATTTCACCGTTTTCATGTTTAATCTTAGCGGGATCTCTTTTTGACGATTCAAGCAGGAAGTTATCCTTACCGGATATACCGACGGCCTTGCCGCCATGTAAACATATCTTTGATACAATCTCGGTATTGATTTTACCTACCAATACCATCTTAACTATTTCCATGGTTTCCTGGTCGGTTACGCGAAGTCCTCCAATGAACTTCGGTTCTTTTCCCATCTTGTCCATTGAACGTGATATTTCAGGTCCGCCACCGTGAACTACTACCGGTTGCATACCCACGTATTTCAAGAGTACTGTATCTCTTGCAGTGGAGCTCATGGCAGTCTCATCTATCATTGCATGTCCGCCATATTTAATCATAATCTTTTTGTCATGAAACTTCTTGATATATGGCAATGCTTCAATCAATACGTTGCTTATGTTAAATTCATCATGTTCTATCATATATTCACCCAATCAATTCATTTTCATATTTTTCGTTATGTTGTATAGTCGGCATTTATGTGCACATATTCACAGGTTAAGTCACAGCCGTAGCTGGTAGCACTATAATCCCCGTCATGTAGGTTAACTTTTATAAATACGTCCTTTTGTTTCATAATATTCTCTGCTTTTTCCAAAATCCCTTCATCATCATATGTAGTTACATATCCCTTATCTACAATTATTGCAGTATCCGTCTTTGAGGATATTGATATTGATACGTTGTCCGGATCAAACTCCACACCGCTGTAACCCATGGCAGATATTATTCTACCCCAATTCGGATCGGCACCTTTCAGAGCAGTTTTTACAAGACTGCTTGACACTATGCTTTTGGATACCAGTATCGCATCATTCTGACTTCTGGCACCCTTGCATGTTACTTCCATGAACTTCTGAGCCCCTTCACCGTCTTTGGCTATTTGTTTGGCAAGACTCATGCACACATAGTCGAGAGCTTCCTGGAAGTTTTCATCATATTCGGCTTCAACGTCATTTGTAGCCATCAGGATGACGGTATCATTGGTACTTTCATCACCGTCTACAACAACCATATTGAATGATTTTTCCACAGCCTTATTAAGAGCAGTTTGAAGTGTATCCTTATTGAACGATACGTCCGTAGTGATAAATCCCAGCATGGTACCCATATTCGGTGCTATCATACCGGAACCCTTACATATGCCGGCTACCTTAAATTTTGTACCATCTTTAAGTGTGGATTCTACCGCACACTCCTTTTTTACGGTATCTGTCGTCATTATTGCTTGTGCAGCATCAGTAGCATTCTGTCTTGAATTGGAAAGTTTTTCCAATGATTTGATTGCAACCGGCTTCAATATGTCCAGGGGCATCTGTCTTCCAATAACGCCGGTAGAACACACTGCCACATCTTCCAGGGGGATGTTCAAATCGTCCGCCACTAATTGTGCAAGTTCCAATCCCTTTTCAATTCCTTCTTCTTTAGTATAACAATTTGCATTTCCACTGTTTATGAGTATGGCAGATATGTTCCCATCGGCAATATGTTTTCTTGTAATGCTAATGGGAGCTGCATATACCTGATTTGACGTATATACGGCTGCCGCTGTGGAATTTTCATGATACAATATTGTCACACCGTATTTTCCTTCCCTATATCCGCTTGCTTTCAAAGTATCTATAGAGCATATTCCCATATCTAATTCTTTCATTAAGCGATTGCCTCCTTAAAATTAATAATATCTCTTATAAAAATCTTTTTTAGGTTATAAATCAAAAAAATAGAAGTTATTTATAATGGATACTTCAATCCATTACTTGTCATCGTTGTTTAATAAATCATTCAAATATTCCTTTATTCTATCGGATAATGTGGCATTTTCATCATCATAAGAACTGTTATAATAGGAAGATCTGTTATATCCGTTGGAATTATAACTTGATGAATTATAGTAATCGGAGTTTGAATTGTTATCCGATAATATGCTGCTTACACCACCATTTGAGTCTTCAAATATATTATCAAAGTGAATAAATATTGATGCAATACTGCCGAACATTATCGCCACAATACCGACGAGTAACAATATAAATAATCTTGATTCAATTTCTGCTTTAATAATTATCACCCAAATTAGTTGGTTATTGATGCAAATAACACTGCTATTATCATAGCCGCAAATCCTAGCCAGGTATTCTGCGTATTCCATCCGATTAAAGTTGCCAAGAATACGAATATGAACACTCCTATAATCATCAGTTTTCTATTTTCCAGAAATTCCAGTGCGGATCTGGTAAACGGCGTTGGAATATAATATGCATATTTACCGTTTGCTATGTCAAAGACTATAACGGGAGTATCGTCATGAATTTTAATCGTATCCGTTAAATGAGCATTTTCACCCGCTTCACGTCTTGATTTTCCTATACCTATACGCAGATTCAAATTATTGTTCAATGCATACCATGCACAGTCAAGTGCTGTCTTGAGAGCTATTTCCTTGTTGGCGAAGTTAATTAT
>MUZY01000079.1:0-5555 GCA_003266065.1 Methanosphaera sp. rholeuAM130 | reverse complement strand
CCACCTAATTTGGTGAATGCTACTCCGGATACCTGTCCTATCTGATTGTTCATCTCAATTGCTCTTTCAATGGAAGCTGCTCCGGTCATACCAACTGACGCTCTTACGTTACAGTTATTGTTCATACCCATCTTAATGAGTTCTATAGCTATCCTTATAGCTTCCTTTTTAGAAGGCATATGGCTTACAAGTTCGGAATGACTTTTTTCTATAATCTTTCCATTTGATTCAAGGATGATATTGGCGAATGCTTCAATTATGCGATTAGGTTTGAAAAGTTCTATGTATAAGTAACGGTCACTACCCATGATAATATTACTGAGTAATGCAAATTCATTGATTGAATCGTCTGCCGGTTTAATTTCAATAAATTTCCTGTTCTTCGGCAGATCTCTTTGGTCTATTTCCTGTTCCAGGTTGTCGAATATGCTTTGACTGTTTATGTGAGCCGGTTCAACTTCAACAAGCATGGTTTTTGTTAAGTTAATCAAACCGACATATTCTGTTTCTAAATCATTTGTTGCATAATACTTAGTACCAATACTGATAACTTTCTTATTCAATAATCGACTGAAAAGGCTTTTTATAATTCCATCAAAAGCCATTTATCTCTTACCTCCACGTTCAATAGAAATTTCAAACTGTCCCGGTTTTTCCATTAACATACTTGGTTTCACTGATACTATTGGGAATTTCCATGTTCCCAGTCTTGAAGCGAGAGTACTGGCAATATTTCTTGAATTATGTTTAATAAATGAATAATCCGAATCGTTTATTATGATGTTAAGGTTATAAGGGCTTTCCTCAAGCACTTCATCTGAGTATATGATATTTAATTCGAAGGTACCCGGTCTTGTAAACAGATCGTTTCTTACTGCAACAAGTGGTGAATGATCCAGATTCAACTTGTTTCTAACGGTCACTGCAATAGTTCCGGCATTACGCACTGCCTCTTTATAATCTTTAGGATTAACCAGTACGAATATTAGGAAGTCGCAATCTTCTATGTCATCATCTACAAATCCAACCATCTTGTTCAGTATTGGTATTTTAAGGAATACATTCTCTAGCTTGGAATCTATGGCATTGTCCTCTTCATTGCTTACTCTACTGATTGCCTCTTGTGCAACTGCCAATCCACTGAATTTCCTGTTTTTCTTGGATTTGTACACGTCAAATCCACGTCTTTCAAATTCATTTAATGATTTAGAACAGATTTTTTGAAGTATATTTTTTACTTTTTTAGGTGGTGCCGGTTTACCAATTTGGAATCTTCCGTTTTTTACCCTGTACGGTAGCCTCCTACTTGGAATATCCTGAAATTCATCCTGATAGTCTCTGAAAAAATCATTTGATAATATTTTAGCATCCTTTTCATATGCCAGGTTTAATATATAATGATCGGCGATAGTTCCCGCTGGTACCGGAAAAACCTCGTTGTTTTTAATCATTTCATTAAAGCTATCTTTATCATCAATTTCATGTCGTAATGGTGCATCAGCTAATACTATTGGTTCATGTCCTAGTCTTTCAAGAGTGCTAATAGCAACTTTAAGAGTTTTAAGACTTGGAGTTATTTTTCCTGTTTCTTCATTGGGTTGTTGTCCATAATATGCTACGTTTGACCCATCAACAATTACTTTCAAAAGATCACCTTTATATAAATTTTTTTTTCATCTTTAGTCTGTTCTATTATTATAATATATCTATATAAATTTCTTTATATTTATCTTTGATGTTTATCATAATATTATGGATAAAAATATCACTAACAAATACAAAGTATTCTTAGGTAATATGTTAATATTTGTATGAAAAATAGCTTATTAAAAGAAAAAAAAGTTTAAATGGTGAATTAACTTATTCTAATTTCATTATGGCTTCAGCCAAATCTCCACCAACTTCTTCCAGTACTTCTCTGGCCTTATCAATACTTACGCCGGTTTGGCTTGCAACAAGTTCCACATCATCATCGGATATTTCAACGCTTGCCTCAGTATCGCTGCCTTTAATCCTTTCTTCAGCATCACCTGAAATTTGGTAGGTTTCCTGTCCCATGGCTTTCATGATACTGACTTCGGCGTTTTTAATAACTATCTCTTTATCCTTGAGGGTAATTACAACTTGTTCAACATTGTCAAGTTCTTTCATGTTCATACCCATTTTTTTCATTTGCTTTTCCATTTGTTTTAATTGTTTGGCATTTATTTTTCCACCTGGAAACATATTTAATCCTCCTAAAAATGTTTTTTTTAGTAATATTGATTATTATGATTTATTTCGCTAATACATATATAACTTATAGTAGTTTTTTTTACTTATACCTTTGGAATTTTTGGGATAATCTTGTCAATAATCGAAAAAAAGTAGATAAAAAAGTTTATACAATCTTTTTGACCAGTACTGATGTGTTGTTCACCTTACCTGTAGGTAACATCTTACCTTCCTGATGGAATCCGCGAAGATCAACATCCTTTACAGGCTCATACAGCATCTGTCTCATACCTGAGTATGTCCTGTATAATATAGGTGTATCGGTATCCACAATCTCCCATAGGTTACCGAATACCTTGCTTTTTGGTATGGCAAATGCGGCAACCATGATAACGTCATAATCCAGATACTTGACGTACCTTTCATCACCGATAACTATTTCAATATCCTCTTCCAATCCCAGTCTTCTGATGATGTGTCTGGATAATTTTGCAACGCTTGGCTGAACTTCTATACCTACACACTTGCATCCGAACATCTTGTTAAACATGATTAGCGTAACGGGCAGCGGTCCGCTTCCAATGAATACCAGTTTGGTATTTTCATCAAAGGGGACAAGTTTGGATTCATTGCTTAGAAGGCCTTCATATCTTTCGTAGAAGTGGAAGGTATCAAGAACATCCCATGCGTTGTCTCCGCCTTCAATAATCTCATATGCATTTTCCCTTTCCAGTCTTGCACCGATGTATATATAAAAATCCCTTATCGTTTTAAGTGAATTGATCATTCCCTCATCAGCAAGGATTAGCTTTGCTGAATCGTAGTTTATGCTATCATTATGTGCAATTACTTCTATTTCATCAAGAATTGGAACTAGTTCGTCTAAACTGGTTTCATCAATGTGTTCTTTGCCTATTTTGTTTAATTCTATTGCTATTTCTCTAAGTTTAGTCCAATAATTTTTAGAACTCATGTATTTCACTTCATTATTTTTTTTCAATTTTTATTGAAGTATTTAAAATAATTTATACTAATTAATTCTATGTAATATCAGATATATATTCTTATTTCATTCGGAAATAAATGTGATAATGATTAGCTGCTTTTGTTTAATATTGGTGGAAAGAGTATTTTTTTAAGATTGACTCATATTAACGTTTTTTTTTTAAAAAGAAATTATTGGGGGATTAATTATGGATGAATCTAATCATCCTCTTCATGTTCATTATTGTAAATGGCTATTTCACTAACCAATTCATCAATACGTTTTCGCTGCTTATCCATCTTATTATACAATTTAAACATGGCATAATAGGATAGTATGATGGCGGCTATATACAATGCATCAAGACCTCTGCCCAATCCAAACATTGACGCGATATGTGTGGTGATGGATGGAAATAGTGATATGATAATAACCATAATCCAAAGGATAATCCATGCCACAAAGGTAGCTAAACTGAAATTATTTTCATAATACTTTTTGACAGAAAAGGATATTGCCAAAATACTTATTATTATTATAATGATTTGATAAGTAAACATATCTAACACCTACCTTTTAAGAGTCTCGTTGATAAACTCCAATACAATCTTAATGCCTACAATGGTGTTTGTACCCTTTTGGATAGTACGTTCATCGTAAATTGTGGTCATCGGAACTTCCATAAACCGCAAGTTTTTCCTTTTGATTTCACCAATAATCTCTGATGAAATGCCATACTGTGGACTTTTCAGGTTTAATTTACGTGCGGCATCGCTGGTGAAAGCCCTTAGGCCGGACTGTGAATCAGTAACCATTTTTCCTTGGAATATGTATGTGATGTAATTCATGACGGTATTGCCGAATCTACGGCCGGTAGGCATGTCACTAAAGTCTCTACTGGCAATTACGATATCTGCCTTGCCCTCCTGAAGCGGCGGGTACATGTTATACAGGTCATCCGGATTATGTTGGCCGTCGGCGTCGAATGTAATCATAATGTCGGCACCCCTCTTTAGAGCCGCCTTGATACCTGTTTTGATTGCACCGCCAAGGCCGACATTTATTCTATGCCTATAGTAGAATACCATAGGGTTATGTTTTCTAACCAGATTTTTTGCAATGGAGGGTGTATTGTCCTTAGAACCGTCATCGATAATCAGAACTTTGAATCCACGTTCTACTAGGCCATCAACAACTTCTTCTAGTGTTTCTTCCTCGTTATAGCTGGATAAAATAATGTAAATCTCTGAAGTAATTGGTGGAATATCTTCTTTGTTCATTTTATGACCTCAACTGGAATTTCTTTAATATATTCAATTTTCATTTAATACTATTTATGTAAAAAGTAGATAATAATAATTATCATGAATGAATATAATCGCCAGTAATCCTCAGTTCTATAAAAGTTTTCCAATANNGTTGAAAATGAAAAATTTATGGAAAGCAGTATTAATGTTATTTATAGTATCTTTGTCTTTGTCGATTGTTTACTCTGAAAGTGGAACCAATCTGGCGGATATCACTTCGGACAAATTTCAGTATACCAATGATTCAAGCCACATGAGTTTAAGCGATGGGAAATTATCATTGGAAAACGTGACATTTAACGTTCCGGAGGGATTTGAAGAGGATGGAAAGAATACTCAACTGGATTTGTATTCTGATGATCCGGCTCTTGCAGGACTAAGGGGATCACGTTGCGTGTTTTTCAACGGTGATGACTATCTGGCATATATGGTGATGTATTCGGACATACCGGACTCTAACTTTAGCCAAATGAAACCTATAGATGGTCTTGATAGTAAATATAAAACAATAGCTGACAAGGAAGGTGTACTTACAATGGAAAATGGAGTTTGTACATTCATCTATCCGACAGATAATGGCTATGTGCAGATAATATCCAATAAGGAAGATTTGATAGGTCAGGCCATTATATAAATTCATTATTATTCTTTATTCTTTTTTAATTTTTTTCAAATGACTTTTTTATTATTTTTGGATTCATAATGATTTTTCTATTTAAATTAATTTCACATTGTCTGTTATTAATATACAAAAGTATATTTAACATAAAAAACATAAACAATATTAATAATAGATGAGGAGTTTTGTTTATGGATAAAAAACTAGTGGGTATCATAATGGTTATACTTATAATCTTATTTGGGATATATGCGATTCTGGCATATAATTCCACGTATAATGCAAAAATAGGATCATCATCAGTATCAATACCTGATGGATTTCAAGCAGAATACACAGATAATGGTACAAAAATATCAAACAATCAAACGGAATATCTGTTATATGAACTAGACAAACAAAACACTTTGGATTCACTAATAGAACAATA
>MUZY01000158.1:14316-42612 GCA_003266065.1 Methanosphaera sp. rholeuAM130 | reverse complement strand
CGTATATAACCTCGTAACAGAAAGAGGTGCAATGCCTGTAGATACGCCTGTAATGTATGATTTGGCAGATCCAGCCATAAGGGAACATGCGGCTAAGTTCGTAGTCACCCAGTAAATCCTTAACGAGTTTTCCTTTAGGATACCATCTGATATGTCCCACATCAGCTGATGGTTCATTGCTGGCCAATTCTTTTTCCTTCATCAGCTTTACGTGTGGAGGTTGTTTACCTGAATCTTCATGTGATAGACCCTGTTCATGATGAACTAACTGTTTTAACGTTTTATTTTGATAGTTATAGTCATCGACATCATATTGTTTACCGTCTTCTTCAAGTATGTAGAACCTGGATGGTGTCTTTTCTTCTTCAACTTCCTCTTCTTCTTCGACTTCGGTAGTGATTGTTCTTGATAACTCGGCTAATGGATGTCCCAAACATGATAATTCAAATGACTTATACCAACCGAACGGCACTCTCAATACTGCTTCATTATTGTCTGTCAGTTCCGCTTCGATACCCTTCAATATGGATTGTGCTACTTCAGGATTTGAGAGTGAAGAACTTAAATGAGCATATGGATATACAACTATGTTTTTGGCATTGACCTTGTTTTGAACATTTAATATTTCTTTTACAGCTTTTTTAATGATGATTTCTGGATTTTCTTCATCTTCTTTTTCTACTGCTATGAATGCCACTAATGCATTTTCTACACCGGCACTTCTTTTTTCATCATCGATTTCTTCGGCTATTTTGGTTTTACTTCTAGTTTTGTAACGTAAATAATCAGAATGTATCATTAACGTTCGCATTTAATTATTCCTCCATTTATTTAGTGAAAAATTCCATTATAAATAAAATAAATTGATTAATCAAAAATTACATTATATAAAATATTTTATCTAGTAATTTATATTATGTAATTAATAATATATTAACTTCATTATGAAATCATATTGTTAATAATTAAGATGAACTTGATAATATTGTATTGATTAGGATATTATTACGCTTCGAACGAAAGAAGATACTTATTTGAAAAATATTGCCTATAATAAAAAGGAAAACAAATGTTGAAAAAAGAAAATGGGGGTTTGGAGAAAAATGGGAAAATAATGTTACAGCAGTATGCATTTACTTTCATCCTTTTTCATGTCATGATAGAACTCGAGGGTCTTTTCATCGAATTCTATTACGTGAATCATGTCATAGATTTCATCGTCCAATTCGGAATTGATTTCGGGCAACTTGTTTGGGTAACCGTCAAAGAAGTTTCGATTAAACTCCAACGTTTTTTCGTTTTCGAACAATGCTCCATAGTAAATGTCCGCTTCGACCAAATCCTGGAACATGTGACTTCCGAAGGATAATTCAGGAACGTATCCCACCTGACTATATGACTCTTCAAGTATTGCCGAAAACTGACTGATTTCTGCAAATGCAACAGGAATACCAAGCTCCGGTGATGATGTTCCAATCCGTCCCGGTACTATCAGCATAGATTTTTTATTCCCCTCTTTGCAGTACTCGTTTATCTGACCGATTATTCTGGCTATTGAACTCTTCTTGGAATATGGGTACTCGTAGTAGTCATGCGGATTAACGTATACCAGTGTTTCGATTTTTTCCATTCTTGATCTTCCCATGGAAGCTCCTTCGATGTGGAAGAATGTTTCACCCTTGTCCACCGGAATTTCAATGATTTCATTGGTGGTTGAAATCTGCAGCGGCCTGCACTGCAGGAGGTTTATTACGAATGACTTGTCCTGACCTATATTAACCGTGTATTCTATGTCGACGGGATAATCATAGGCACTCTCAAGTGTTTTAAGAATGGTCTTCATGGTATTTATGAAATCGTTGTTGTTTACTATACCGTTACAGTTTACAAATACCACATCCCTATACTGACCCCTTTCCTTCAATCTTCTCTCCGCGTCACGGTCATGTTCAATAACTGTGTTTTTTCCATATCTCGGCAGCACTTCCAATCCTTCATCGACCGGTATTTCATGAATTGAAACGTCTTTTATGTCAAGTATGTCTAGCGAATGCTGGGAATATCTGTGTCTTTCCGCAATATCCGGGTGGTCTATTGCGTGTGGCTTGTTAAGGTTAATAATCCGCGGATAATCGTTTTGTGTTCTGTCTACGGCCTTTGTTCCCAATCCCATTACCAATCTGAGCATTCCGTCATTTTGTTTCGTTCCGGGAGTTGGAGAATATGGACTGTATGAAAATCCTACCCCTGCAATTGTCGGGAAGAAATAATCGCCGTAGTATGACCCTGATACTCTCTGTACCAGCAATGCCATCTGTTCATCCTTATCATCCAAATCATTTAAAATCCTGTATTCAAGTGCTGAAATATTCATGGTACTTGCATAAACAGTTTTTACGGCTTCTTCAAATGCGGCCAATCTTTCTTCCAATGTTCCCTGGTTTACGCAGAATACAGATTCATATTTTCCCGCAAATGCGTTTCCAAATCCGTCCTCCAGAAAACTGCTTGATCTGACTATGATAGGACTTTGTCCATAATAATCAAGTATTCTTCTGAACTTATCCTTTATGTCATCGGAAAATGTACCGTTTTTAAGTCCCTCCTCTAACTGTTTACCTGCCTCGTAGTAGCCTTCCTTACTTCTTTGTTCTACCCTGATATTCCATAAGTCATTGGATACTATGTATGTGTAGAACAAGTCAGATCCTATATAGAATGAATCGTCCGGTTCAAAGCTGGCAAATATTTCCGGCTGATTTTTCTCTATTATCTTTCTTGCCAGAAGCATTCCACATGCCTTTCCACCTATCATTCCACTTCCGACCAATCTGTTATATATTGCCATGTAATCATCGTAGTCGAAGTATTCCCTGATTTTGTCCGACATCTTTTTGTCCTTGGCCATCATCATGCTGCACATAAGGTCACACTTATCTGATATGTCAACTCCGCTGTCATGCAACATTTTGGTTTTTGTGAAAAATCTTTCCCAACTGTCCGTGTTCTGTTCATTCAGATTTGACGAATTGATTACCTTGTAGAATTTACTTACTTCCATTCCATCGGTCAGTGCAGTTACTTGCTTTGTTTTAGGATTGTATTTGTGTCCTAAAAACATTTCCTTTGAGTATCTGTTCCACACTTTTAGCGGATGAATATATACGTCGTCGCCGCTTGAGTATATATCCAAGAAAAGCTGTGTCGTTTCTCTTATTTTTGCTATTGCCTCGAATGAATGTTTTCCCCTTATTACCGGAAAATATGCTATGGTATCAAGTATAAACAGGTATGGACATGTTACCCTGAAGAAGTTTCCCATCATCAAGTCGGTCGACCACATTTCCTGCAGATCGGATAAGCAGTCGAATACGTAGAATGCATCGAATCCCTCTTTCGTTATGATATTATGTACTTCCAATGTGAATGATTCGAATTGCTTTGGGTCTACATCGTAAATTTTGATTCCGTCCCGTTCTATCATTGCAAATTCCGTTTCCGGGTTGAGTTTTTCTTTTTCAAGCTGACTCATATCGCTTTGTGTCAATGGTATTATGGGTTCGTGTTTTCCGAAGTGTATGTAGATAAGATTTCTTTCATCGATTAATGCCTGTTGGATAAACGGATTTACGAAGTATGAAAACTCTTCCAAGTTGGATACCTGCCATACGACGTTGTCCCCCAATCGTATGTTGTCCAATGTATCGTCCAACTGTTCAATACCACATTTTGTTCTTTCAAATGCTACCATAATATTAACTCCAAAATGTTCATTATTTTTGTATAATTTTAACTTATTTTGTGTTTTTGTTTAATGTAATATAAATACTTATTGAATTATTTTTAATAATAATAATATAAAACATACAATATAATCCATAAAGCTTGGATAATCTCATATCCAATCCCAAAGTATTCTAAAAATAGTCAAATAATTATAACCAAATAATGGAAATTGTACCATGATAGACGGAAATGTACTTCCGATACTATTGAAAGAAAAAAGTAAAAATTAAAAAAAGTCACGATAATGGAAATAGGATAGAAACAAAATCAAAAATACAAAAAAGAGGAATGCAGGTGATAACAATCACTACATGTATTCGGGAGCTTTGATACCCAAGAGTTTCAAGGAATTCTTAAGGGTTATCCTTGAAGCGTCAACAAGCTTTAACCTTACCTTTTCGTGTTCTGAACCTATAACCTGCTGTGACTTGTAGAACTTGTTAAATGCTTTGGACAAGGATAAGGTATATTCAATCAAGTGATGTACCCTTCTTTCCTCGGCTGACTTACGTATAACTTCCGTAAATTTGGATAATTCCCTAACCAAATCCTGTTCCTCAACTTCCAATTCATAATCGCATCTGATTTCCTCATATTCATCGAAATCTGTTTTATTTAATAGTTTACATGCCCTTGCATGTGCATATTGAACAGAGGCACAACCCCTTTCGAAACTTAAAGCCTCCTCCCATTTGAAGGTTATGCTTTTTTCAGGCGATATCTGATTGATGTAGAATCTTATTGAACCGACTCCAATCTTTTCGGACACGTCATCAATCTGACTATCGGTTAAGCCCAGATCACGTCTTATCAATTCATCCTTTGCATGCTTGACGGATTCGGCTATGAATTCATCAACGGAGATGAATACACCTCTTCTGGTAGACATTGACCCCTCAGGCAGATCTATAAATTCATAAAATACAACTTCAGGAGCCCTGTTACCGCTTAGTTCAAGTGCCTTGCTTAGTTGACTGGCCGCCAGCTTATGATCGGCACCAAGTATGTCAAGTGATATGTCACTATTGATGGTCTTATATTGATGATATGCCAAATCCCTTGTCGCGTACAAACTGGTACCGTTTGAACGCCTTAATATCAGCTCTTTATCAATACCATACCTTTCAAGAGGTAGGTATAAAACGTCTTTGTTAATGGTAAATGGCTGTAATTTTTCAAGAACGTCATCTACAGATCCGTTTCTTAAAAAAGTACTTTCCCATTTGTACAATGACATTTTAATGTTTAACTCTTTTAAAGTCTGCTTTATACCATCAAGACAATGTTCAACAACCGATTCAAATGAATCTATCAATTTCTGGTCATTTCCCTCTTCATAACTTCTTAAAATTTCATCAATCTCACTGTTATAATCAGGGTTTTCCTCTAATTTCTTATTGCTCTGATAGTATACTTCCCCTATTGCATGGTCTATTTTTTTATCCTCATCCAATTTAAAGTGGAACTTGTTCATACCCCATACAATAATGGCAATTTGACGTCCCATATCATTGACATAATACTGTGATTCCACCCTATAACCGGCATGTTCAAGTACCCTTTTCAAGGAATCCCCTAAAATGGCATTTCTTAAATGTCCAACATGCAACGGACCGTTAGGATTTGCTGATGTATGTTCAAGTAATATAAGCTGATCCTTTTCAGGAAGTGAACCATAATTTTTATCTATGTAATTGATAATCTTGGTCGTAAACAACGTGTAGTCTATGAAGAAATTTATGTACGGTCCCTTACATTCCACTTTCCTGAAGTATAAAGGTAGTTGAATATTATCCTTTATTTCAGCCGCTATTTCTACCGGTGACTTTTTTAGCTTGCTTGCCAACGAAAAAGCCAGATTAGTTGAAATATCGCCCATATCAGGTGATGGAGGTTCTTCCAATACTATTTCATCATCCAGTTTAATCTTCATCTTTTTTAAAGCTTCTTCTATACATTCATTAAGTTCTAATTTTAATTTCGAATACATCCTATTCCTCCGTGAAATCTACAGGCCCCTAAAGAGTAAAGTAACATAGCCTATTTTTGGAATGACAAGCAGAGTACCCCCTACTGTCACTACCTTTGAACGGATTTGACTAGGCTCAACAAGGTATGGATCTGCCTGGTCATTATTATCCCCCTTTATCGTGAAAAACTTCGATCCGTTGATTGTCTGTACGTTTATCACCCTATGTATTACAGGTTCCTTATACCATGTTGCATTATACACTACAACATCGCCGACATTCACATCAGTTTCCGGGTTAAATTCTTGGATTCCATATGTATCTGTGTTAACTGTAGCTACTATATCTCCCCTATAGAATGACGGTTCCATACTACCTGAAACCACAACGTTTAAGTGTGCCGCCAAGAGTACTGCTATAATCACGATTATTGCATAACTTGCTATCTCCTTAATCAAGCTATCGTTGTCTTTATTTTTTTCCTGTTGCATTTGTTTTTTCTGCTTTTTCTCTCTGTTTTTACGTTTTTTTGACAAGAATACACCCCCAATTATTTAAATGATAAAAAAGTCAATCCATCTATTTGAGTACCCCACCCTTATCGGCAGATGTAGCCAATTGTTGATATTGTCTTAACCAACCTTTAAGGTCACGTTGTACTGGTTTTAAGTTAGATAAACGTTCTTTTATCTCATCATCGGTCAATTCTAACGTTATGCTTCTTTCCGGAACGTTGATTGAAACGATGTCCCCATTTTCTATTGCACCGATTGGTCCGGCTTCTGCAGCTTCGGGTGATATGTGTCCTACGCATGGTCCACGACTACCACCTGAGAATCTTCCATCGGTTATCAGTGCCACGTGATACAATTGCCTACCCATGATGGCAGCTGTAGGGTTCAACATTTCACGCATACCAGGACCGCCCTTAGGACCCTCATATCTGATTACTACAACGTCACCGTCGACTATTTCATCGTTTTCAATGGCGGTTACGCATTCTTCCTCTGAATTGTATACCTTACATGGACCTGAATGAACAAGCATATCCTTATTGACTGCTCCCTGTTTAATTACACAACCGTTAGGTGCAACGTTACCGTATAATACCGCTATTCCACCTTCACTACGTACAGGATCATCTATGGTGTGAATAACGTCGTAATTTATATCTGTAACATTTTCAAGATTTTCCTTAATTGTTTTTGACGTTGCGGTTACACAATCCGTGTTAAGCTTTGATTCAAGGTTTTTCATAACGGCAGGAATACCACCGGCATTCTCAACGTCAATCATATGATTGTTTCCTCCCGGTCTGATGCTGCAGATGTATGGAACTTCATGACTTAACTTGTCGAACAAGTCAATGCTAACGTCAAGATTACCAACTTCATGTGCTATAGCCGGTATGTGAAGGGTGGTGTTGGTTGATCCGCCCAATGCAAGGTCAACTATTATGGCATTTTCAAATGCTTCCTGTGTCATTATATCCCTTGGCTTAATGTCATCTTCCAATAACTTGAATATGGCCTTGGCTGACTTTTTGGCTATCTCGACCTTTCTATCACTGACGGCATGAGCGGTAGCACATCCAGGTAAGCTCATACCCAACGTTTCCGTTAGACATGCCATCGTATTTGCCGTGAATAGTCCTGCACATGAACCTGCACCCGGACATGCACATCTTTCCAATTCATATAAGTCCTCTTCGGACATCTTGCCTGACTGTGTAGCACCAACGGCTTCCGTTACGTTGATGAAGTCAACTATTTCACCGTGGAACTTGCCCGGCATCATCGGTCCACCGGTAATTACGATTGCAGGTATGTTCAGTCTTGCCGCAGCCATAAGCATACCGGGTACAACCTTATCGCATGTAGGCATCAGTATCAGTGCATCGAACTGATGTGCCATTGCCATACTTTCAACGGTATTGGCTATGATTTCCCTTGACGGAAGGGAAAAATACATACCTTCATGGTTCATTGCTATACCATCACATACTGCCATGGTACTGAATTCAAACGGTACTCCACCCTCAGCACGTATGGTCTCTTTAACCTCTTCAACCAGTCCCTTTAAATGTATATGTCCAGGTACCACGTCTGTATAACTGTTTGCTATTCCTATAAACGGCTTTTTCATGTCATCATCATCAAGTCCACATGCTCTAAGCAAAGACCTGTGAGATGTCCTGTTTATTCCTTTCTTAATATTGTCACTTCTCATTGAAAATCACGTCATATAACTTTGTTGATTAATTTATTACAATAATAATTTTATAATTTTAATAAAAATTAAATTATAACATTACACTATATATTATCTGTTGTTTAAGGTTAAAATATATTTACTTTGGAAAATTATAGTTGAAGGATTATCTTTGCGAATAAAAGAAAGATTAAATATTGTTAATAAGACTGTGGAATTAAATAATTAAAAAAAAATAGCCATATAAGAAATTATTTACAAAAAAAATAAGTAACTTTATCATTTTTATTATAATAAATAACCCATTATGAAAAAAATAAATCGATAATTAATTATATATGATTACACAAAATATATTATAATAATTACTATTTTTAAGTGGGCTCGTAGTCTAGCCAGGATGATGACGTGGGACTTCGGATCCCAAGGTCGGGGGTTCAAATCCCCCCGGGCTCGTAATATCTATTATTATTGCCGATTATTTTTATTATGAAAAATATGATAAAAAACTATATAAAATATAAAAATCATATTATTAAAAAAGAACTTTTTTTTGAGTATATATCATTATATTACTATTTTTTTACCATAATAACTTACAAAGGAATCAATATTATGACATACGATTTTAATTTAAAAATAAAAGATAATCATCTTATGATTGGTGATATTGACGCTAATGATTTAGCAGAAAAATACAATACCCCATTATATGTGATTGATGAACAAAAAGTAAGGGAAAATTATAACAAATTACATGATGCCTTCAAAAGCAAATATGAAAATATACACATGTGCTATGCAACCAAAGCCAACACATCACTAGCTGTATTAAAAATACTTGAAGATGAAGGAAGCTACATCGACGCAGTAAGTCCCGGTGAAATCTACACCGCACTTCTTGCAGGATTTACGCCGGATAGAATAATGTATACGGGTAACAACATAACAAATGAGGAATTGAAATATGCCCATGAAACCGGTGTGACGATAAACCTGGACAGCATTTCAGCACTGGAAAGATTAAGTAAAATCGAGGGAACCCAAGGTAAACAGATATCCATCAGGGTAAATCCTATGGTCGAAGCGGGTCATCATGAACACTGCATAACCGGTGGACCAAAAAGCAAATTCGGTATAAGGGAAGATGAAGCTGTGGAAGTTTATCAGAAAGCCATAGACTTAGGATTTAAACCTATAGGTATGCATTCACATATCGGTTCAGAAATACTTGAATCAGAACCGTTCATGCTGGCTGTGGAGACCATGATGGACATAGCCGGACGCGTACATCAAGAGGTAGGAGTGGACTTCAAATTCCTGGACTTCGGCGGTGGATTCGGTATACCATACGAACCGACAGAGAATGAATTGGATCTTGAAAAATTCACTACAGACATCATAAACTTATACAAATCCAAACTTGAAGAGTATGACATGGGAAGTCCGTCATTCTATATTGAACCTGGAAGGTTCATAGTGGGCAACACCGAAGTGCTTCTTACAAGGGTAAACAATATTAAGGAAAGCTACCGTAAATTTGCCGGAGTTGACTGCGGATTTGGAACCCTTCAAAGGCCAACGATGTACGGATCATATCACCATATAGTAGTTGCAAACAAAATGAACGAAGAAAATGTTGAAGAAATAGATATAGCAGGAAACCTCTGTGAAAGCGGTGACCTCTTTGCAAGGGATAGGCCAATGCCACAACTTGAAGAGGGAGACCTGCTTGCAATATTGAATGCGGGTGCATACGCATACAGCATGTCAAGCCAATACAATTCAAGGCCAAGACCTGCTGAAGTGCTGGTATACAAAGATCAATGTGACGTCATCAGAAGAAGAGAAAACTTCAACGACCTGTTATTAGGTCAGGATATTCCAACAAGGTTATTAAAATGATTAAGGAAATAGAATTTACAAAAATGCATGCTTTGGGTAACGATTACATTGTAATCGATGAAAGTGCAGATGAAGTCATACCTGAAGAATCAAAAAACAAGATAAGTGAAGTCATCTGTACCAGAAGATTTAATGTAGGTGCCGACGGTGTAGTATTTGCATGCAAATCAGACAAGGCAGATATCAGATTCAGAATATTCAACAGTGACGGCAGTGAAGCCGAGATGTGTGGAAACGGTATCAGATGCTTAGCCAAATTCGTATATGACAAAAACATCGTCAAAAAGGATGTTATGAAAATCGAAACCATGGAAGACATCAAGGAAGCAAGACTTACTGTAGACGATGACATTGTCAAGGACATTGAAATCGATATGGGAAAAGGATTTTTCAGGCCAGAAGAGATACCTGCAATATCACCAAGCGGAAACAATGTTGAATTCATCGACGAGGATGTTGACGTTGAGGGTGAAAAAATAAGAATGAGTGCAGTAAGTGTAGGCAATCCGCACGCAGTATGCTTCAGCGATACCAATATAGACGATATCGATCTTGACTTTTACGGTCCGAGAATTGAATGTCACGAAGCATTTCCCGAAAAGGTAAACGTGCACTTCGTAAATATACTCAGCCCAGAGGAAATTGACATATTGACTTGGGAACGCGGTGCAGGATTTACATTTGCATGCGGTACCGGAACAACCAGCTGCGTACTACTTGGATACAAGCAGGGACTGCTTAACGAACATGTGCATGCACATCTATCCGGTGGTGACTTGGACATTACCGTTACCGATTGCGGAGATTATCTTACGGCCGTTATGAAAGGTGAAGCAGTGACGGTTTATGAGGCAAAAATGAATGTTGAATTATAAACATTCAACTACTTTTTTTATTTTATCATTATTGAAAAATATAATTTCATTAGAAAAATACATCTATATTAAAGTAAAGATAATAACATAGAAATACATTTTCTATAAAAAAATATAAAGATGGATATGAAAATCAGATTAATAGATGTGAATATTTTTATTGTAAAATATATTTTCCGTTTTAGATTCAAAGTGGCCAGCTTATCCAGAAAATCAAAAATTATGAATAAAATAATTTCTAAAATAGTTTTTGAAGGGGATGGAACATACTTTGTACCTAACGATAAAAGTATTAGCGAAGAGAATATAGAAGTAAACAAAAGCGTTACCAGAACAAGTACCGTTGAAATAAATAAAAATATTCAAATAGTGGATAAGGTTGTTATTCCTACTGACTTTATAAAGAATATCATCAAGCAGTCGGAGGATATCGTTATAATGAACAAGTGTCTGTGCAGACGAAGCGAGAACTGTACTGACTACCCCGTCGACTTGGGTTGCATTTTCATAGGAAAAACCACTAAAAAAATCTCACGTAAGCACTGCAGGGAAGTTTCACGTAGTGAAGCTATAGATCATATTGACAAATGTGATGAGGCGGGTCTGATACATATTATAGGCAGAAACAAGATGGATACGCTGTGGATGAATGTAAGACCCGGTGATGAATTGCTTACAATATGCAACTGCTGTCCATGCTGTTGTCTGTGGAGAGTATATCCGAACTTAAGTGACAGCATACAGAAGGACTTCTATAAATTGCCGGGCGTATCAATATCATGTGATAATCAAACGTGCATATCCTGTAAAAAATGTATTGAAAATTGTTATGCAAATGCCATTACGTATGACGATAAAATCAGTATTGATGAAGACATTTGTATTGGATGCGGTCAGTGTACATTGAACTGTCCGACAAACGCCATGAAATTGGATTATGAAAATGTAGATGTTGAAAGTGTCTTTAACAAGATTGATAGTCTTGTAAAGATTAATAATAAATGATGTTTTTAGACATACATTTCAAGTGTATATTTTTTTTGAAAAAAAAGTTAAAAATTGGTGATTGGAATTAAAATATATTGAAATCAATCATCACCCAAATCATAATTTCTGTTGAAATCCAAATCTCTCGTTTTATAAATCGTTGCCCTACGGAACTTCAACAACTGTTTTTTCTTTTTGTCGAAGTCATCCATTGACTTGACGTTTTGCTTAATATAGTCAAGCGTCAAATCAACAACGTCATCCTTATGAATCCAATTGCAGTCCTTGCAATTCCATACATTCTTATTCTCTATCCACTTACCGCCGGTTGATCCGTCTGCACATGGATAGAANNGGACAGTAACAGAATGTGCAGTTTTCCTGATCGTTATGGCATGGGAAGTATTCGCAGTCCAGGTTCTTACCGATTTGAATATCGCCGCTGAAGAATCTTTCATAGAAAGCCTCGGTCTGAGGAGGTAACTTGGCGTTCATCTTGTATCCACGTGGAGTAATCATCTTTCCCTTCTTGACATATGTCATTGAATTACCGACGATTATTGTGGTGGACATGTGTATGTCCTGATCCTTCAAGTCCTTGAGTTTGCATATCTGCGTTATCGTATCAGTCCCTTCAGTCTTGACTATACCGACAGGCGTTTCGGGATTTCTGTGTTCGACCAATATGTCGCATGCCGTTTCAAATGGAATGACACGTGATTTGCTTTTCGGATTGTAGAATGCTATTACCAAGTCCGCTATTGCAGCATGTTTTATTTTGCGTTGAATTTCCTCCAGAGGAGTCAATAGATTGCTCAGGCTTATGATTGCCAAATCATGCAACGGTGCTCCGAGTGCACTTGCAGAATAGGTTGCAGCCGTAACACCAGGTACTACCTCAAATTCAAGGTCGCTGTATTTGTCGATGATTTGGAAATATACGTTGGCCATACCATATATTCCAGGATCTCCTGAACTGATAATGGCTACCTTTTTTCCTTCCTTTTCCATCTCTATAGCCAGTTCAACCCTTTCCATTTCATCTCCCATACCTCGACTTAAAACTTCCTTGCCTTCAAGCAAATCCTGTATATTTTCCAGGTATGGATGATATGATATTATTACATCAGCCTCTTTTATTTTATCCACTGCTTTTAATGTTATGTGTTCTCTTTTTGAACCTATACCTATTAAACTAATCATTATATTACCCCAATTATCGTTAAAGATATTATGAACTTTAAATGTCTAAAAAAATTTATTTATAAGAAATTTTATTCTTTAGTAATTATGTATTGTTAATGATATTTATTAATTTTCTAAAATTCATTTTAAAAATATGCAAAAAACACTAAATCAATAATTAATTACTTTTAAAAAAAAATTAAAATAATAGTGCTAATTACTATTATTTGATTGGTTATCTTTCGTCTTATTGTCAGTTAAATTATTGGTATAATTAACCAACGATTCTATAGATTGATTTTTTAAATTAGTATTGTTATTCTGATTGTATAAAACAATCTTTTCTTTTAATTCAATAGTAGTAGTGTTGACTTTTACTTTTCCTGAAGAATAAACTTCACCGGTAGCTATTGCAGATATACTATATGTTTGTTCCGGAAGTATAACTATTGCCCCTCCACTTGTTACTTGAGAATCTTTTGAAGCTATAGCAGTAATTGTAACCGTTTGATTACCTGTCTGACTGGTTGAAACTTTGGCCGTTAACGAATCCAAATTTACACTCAAACCGGTTAGATTATTCAGTATTAACGCAACGTTTTCCTTATTTGTTATGTTTAATGTATCCTGTTGATTTAAATCCTTTTCACCTGTCAATGAATTGATAAAACGTGCTCCCTGATCAATTTGCATAGATACTATATCAACAGGATTAACGGGTTCAGATGCAATAACAGTATATGAAACGAATAATCCTATTTCAAAAAATGCCAAAATAGCTACAATAAAAATAAGTATTTTTAATATTCTACTCATTACTTCACCAACTATATAAATATTTTTTTCGTACTTTTTCTATTCTATATTAATTTAAGTTTAACATGATATATTAATGTATAATTTTATAACATTGAATACATAAAAAATAATATATCGAATATTTATTAGGGGTTATTGAATGTCAAACGAAATCATAGAAAAATTTCAGAAAGCTGAATTGCTGATAAATAACAATGCGTTTTCAGAAATTAAAGGAAATAATGATTATGATTATTTAATTAATGAGTTAATTGAATACATAGAAGAAAACGAAAAGGATCAATATATTATAACCACTCAAACAATAAGAAATTATCAAAACAACGAAAAACAAAGGATACATGAAGAAATAAAGGAAAATCCCAAGACAAGAGAAATCAGAGCAAATCAAGAAACCCCTTATGAAATAGTCATGGATGTCAGTAACAAATCGTATACTGACGGAGATATCAGCGATCTGAACAAGTATTTCAATGACAGATATACCAAACTAAAAAAAATAATTCAGGAAAACCCGGAATTTAAACAGATAACAGACCTGAAAAATACCAAAGCCAACATAGACAATTTGAATTCCATTGGTATTATAAACAGCATAAACAATACAAAAAATGGGCATAGAATACTGGAAATTGAAGATCCTACAGGTACGGGTACCGTGTTAATATTAAAGGATCTTGAAGAACTGTATGAAAGTTCGGCAACGCTCGTTAAGGATGAAATAATAGGGGTATCCGGATCAAGCAACGGTTCGTTGATTAGAGCGGATGAAATAGTTCACCCCGGTATACAAAGAAGAATAATAAATAAGGAAATGGATTTTTCGATTGTATTTATTTCAGACGTACACATTGGAAGTAAACAGTTTGATGAAAAAGCGTTTAACAGATTTATCAAATGGATAAACGGCAATTATGGTGATGAAAAGCAACAGGACTTGGCCAACGACGTTAAATATTTGGTGATAGGGGGAGATTTGGTTGACGGTATAGGAGTATACCCTAACCAAGACAAGGAACTGAAAATAAAGGACATATATGAACAGTATGAGGAAGCCGCAAGACTGCTCGGAGACATCAGTGACATTCCGATAATATTATCACCAGGAAACCATGATGCCACAAGACTGGCCGAGCCTCAGCCTGCCATAACTGAAAAGTATGCAAAGGATTTGTGCAATCAGAAAAACATTGAAATGCTAAGCAATCCATGCATCGTTAATTTGGACAACATTAAAGTGCAAGTCTATCATGGAAGAAGCTTCGATGATATTGTGATGGCCTTAAACGGATATACGCATGCAGATACCGACAAGATTATGAAATTGCTGCTTGAAAAGAGACACTTGGCACCTATATATGGTGAAAGAACACCTCTTGCAAGTGAATTTGAAGATTATATGGTTATTGAGGATGTGCCTGACATACTGCATACGGGTCACGTTCATATAAATTCCCATACAAAGTATAAGGGAGTTCACATGATTAACTCGGGTACATTCCAAAAACAGACTGAATTCCAGAAAATATATAATATCGTGCCGACATGTGGACAGATACCTGTCATAACGCATGGAGCATTGCAGCTGTTGGACTTTAATGAATAAAGAGGATTGGAACATGAACAATAAGATAATAGAAAAAATTGTAGAAACCGCTCATCATATATATGACAAGGATATGATTATTGGAAAGGCAGGAAATATAAGTATTAGAGACGGCGATTATATTTATATTACCGCTTCAGGAACGGATTTCAAATCATTGCATTATGAGGACATAATTAAAGTGGATATTGATGACCTGTCTTATATATCCGAAGATAATAAAATACCGTCAATGGAGACCAGTCTGCATACGGAAATATATAAGAAAAGAAGTGACGTTGAAAGTGTAGTTCATGTACATTCACCATATGCTACAGCATTTGCCTTCAGCAAAAAGAGGTTGACTAGACTGGAAGGTTTCGGTGAAATAACTAGCGAGTATATAGAAGAAGTTGAATATTATCCGCCGGGGAGTAAAAAATTAGCTGACTGTGCAAGCGATATGCTTAAAAATGAGGATGCCGTCTTATTGAAAGACCATGGAGTTTTATGTGTTGGAAAAAATATTGATGAAGCTACACTTCTATGTGAATATATAGAAGGAATAGCTAAAACACAATATATTGCTCACGTACTTAATCTTTAACGCTTTCAAGTTCACTGAGTATGTTCCAAATCAGAATCCTGGCATGAATAGGTATGTTTGGATCATTACTTATATCATCCAGTATGGATATTACAGTACTTGCCTTGATGGTATCTTCCTCATCATTATCAAGCAGTGTGCTTGAATTTTCCGCGGCCTTTCTTATGTTACGTGGAACGCTATTATCATTAATTATCTGTGATAATATTTCCTTACAATTGTCAAATATTTGTTGGTTAGTCATAATTTCATTTGCCATAATCCCACTCACCTTAATTTTATATTAAAATGATAAATATGATTTGATTTTCCATTAAATGTGAAAATAATTTATTCGTAAATTTATTTAATAGTATACATATATTTATTTGAAATATGATATATATTTTTACTATTTGATAAAAAGACACTTTAAAAAATTGTGGGGGATGGGGTTTTCAAGTAATACATTCTTCGTTTTTTGTTTCTTTCATTCTTTTCGTTTAAGCATATTCTTACAATTTATAATGAAATTTTAATAGAATAATGATGAAATTGAACAGGAAGTAAAATCAAAGAGTAGATGAAGTTGATATACCAGAAAGGAGATTCAATATGGGTAAAATTAAATTTTTTAAAATGTGAAGAGACTGAATCAATAATGAATTTAAAAACAAAGGGTGGAAAAAAAATATTTAATTACTTGATACTGCTATTGTAACGCCGTTGTAAGCCGTTTTTCTAAATATCAAGTGTGAATTGTCATCATTTGCAATTAAGCAGGCAGGTTCGCATACGCCTTTTACTCCAAACTGTTTCATAACGAAATCGGAATGGGAACATTCATTATTGTCAAAATTTTTAATCTCATCCATATTTACTATAACCAGTTTCTTGTCAAAACGGGTCATGTTGTTTAAAATACCTTTTTCATTTGATTTAACGTCAGCTGTTGCAAAGAAGTCTATTCTCTTTGAAGGTATGTTCAATATATCACATGCCTGTATAATTGCATCATATACCTTTTGTGTGGATATGTCACGTCTGGCACCTATTCCCATAACAATCTTTTTGGGAGTTAAAATGACTTCATGACCGTCAATCTCGGCAGTTATACTGTCAATTTCATTATTGAGTTTAATGTCATATGATTCTTTGAGTTCATCAGTGATTATATAATCGAATGATTCGGGCAAAGTTAAATTGACCATGCGACTATTGACCAATGCCTTGTTTATGAATTTAATGTTCTTCGGATTTTCCAGATTGAAGTAATATCTTTTGGCTATTGAATCTATTCCAATCTTATTGTTGACATCTGTTGATGTCGTTATGACAGGTGTGGCATTGAGTATAGATGAAATGTACGCTGTCAAATCATTGGCTCCACCCATATGACCGGACAACAAACTGATTACGAAATTGGCGTTATCGTCGACAAGAAGTACTGCAGGATCTGACAGTTTGGATTCTACATGTGATGCCATGGCTCTAATCATAATTCCTGATGCCATGATGCCGATGATGCAGTCGCATTTATCGAAGCATTCATCAATTGATTTGAACACTTCCTTATGATATTGGTTAACTGACATTATTGTTGGATTTTGTGATAATTCTTCATAGAGCTTATCGGATATTTCTTTACCTTGACCTGTAACAGATATGATAGATATGTTCATCGTGTGGCCTCCTTGTGAAAAAACATTATTCATTTAAATACGATTATCATTTTTTTTAGCTGGAATAAAAAAGTACTATCGCTGATATTTTTTATAGCAATAAAAAAATCAGTATTAGATATACAAGCACTATTGTTAATATGAAAAGCAAAGATGTTATCTTCGTTAATTGAATTGCCTCAGTTATCTTATCGGCACTCAAATCAGTCTCACCATAACCCAATTCATAAACGTCTTCCTTAACGAGGGTTATGTTCAATGCACCGGCTGCAGCCGACATGGAATAACCGCTGTTTGGACTGGGCGTTTTATCCGCAAATTTTTTCATAACGTCATATGATTGCTTATAGTCAAATTTTAAAATGAACGCCGCCAATACAACATAGTAACCTGTTATTCTTGCAGGGATATAATTCAATATGTCATCCAGGTTTGCCGGAACGTATCCTACATCAATCAGTTCTTTTGTTTTATATCCCAGCATGGCATCCATTGTGTTTGATACTCTGTAAATTACTGCTACACATATGGATGATAATAATCCGTAGGGTAATAGTCCGAATATTCCACTGTAAAACAGTGGGGAAACAACACTATCGGTGATGTTTTCCGTTAATGTTTCAATAGCGGCAGATGTTATTCTGGATTCCGTTAATTCTTCGGTGTTTCTACTTACCAAATAGGACATGGATTTTCTGGCTTTATTTATGTCTTCCTGCAAATCGTTTTGTATTCCCTTAACTGTTTGTATCAGATAGTTTACTGAAAACGTTGTTGACAGTATTATTGATGCTATTATAATATAAATCCACGTGTTTATCATTGCAGCTGTCAGTAAAACCATTAAGGTAATTGATGTGAAAGTGAATATAGTTATTGATACTATTAGTAATCCTGAAAATCGTGTTGGAGGAAGCAGGTTTTTTAGTTTTGTAATAAGATTGCCCATAAAAATAACGGGATGTACTTTATCAGGTATTTCTCCAATGATCATGTCGATAATTACTGAAATTACTATGATAGATAATGTGTAAATTAAAGTTTCGGATATCATTAGTATTATATTTGAATTTTGAAATATTAAAATTTTTTATTTATTCTATGAATTGAAACAATAGTAAGACATATATTTCAAGTGTAAATATTCTTATGAATTTTGAAATTGAAATAGTGAGACATACATTTCAAGTGTAATTTTGAACATTGAAGTTAATATTCAAATAGTGAGACATTAATTTCATGTGTAAAAAATGAAAATGTACCGATGAAAATAATAGGAGAGGTTAATTGCAAGTGTATTATTTAGTTATGAATCAAACTCAAACAAAAAACATACATTTCAAGTGTAAAAAAATCTTAGTTACAATTGCAAAAAGTAGTATAGACATATATTTCAAGTGTAAATAGAATTAAAATCAATNNTTATATTATATAATATATTATATATTTATTTTATATTATTATTATTTATATTATTTATTTATTAATATTATGTTATTAAATTTATTATTCACATTTAAAACATGTTTTAACCATGTTAAATTGTTATTTTAGAAGTATAATTTCGATTGTTATTATAT
Organism: Methanosphaera sp. rholeuAM130; assembly: GCA_003266065.1. GTDB lineage: Archaea > Methanobacteriota > Methanobacteria > Methanobacteriales > Methanobacteriaceae > Methanosphaera. Next base: position 23,441 of record MUZY01000158.1, on the reverse strand, counting down.
ATTTTGAAAAATTTCAGGGATACCCTCTGAAATTTTACACTTGCAATAGACGTCCCTCTCTCTAAAGCTTTTTATAGTATGAAATATAATATAATAATATCAAATTTTTTCACTTGAATTATTAATATTACAATTAATTTTTTACTTGAAATGTATTAACAGAAAACACAGAGTGACATATATGAACATATTCGTAGAGTTAAGCGAAAAGCCATCAGTATTTAAAACAAAGGAATATTTGGATCATCGTTTCGTGCCAGAAAAACTACCTCACAGAGAAGAAAAATTTGAACTGATAGCACAGTATTGGGTTGAAGCATTAAAGAAGATAACACCTCCAGATGTTACAATATACGGAAAAACAGGTACCGGCAAAACAGCAGTAGTTTCCTACGTTAAAAACCAGCTTGAGGAAATTGCCGCAAAAGAAAACTTAAACATAAAAATTGAGTATATACGTTGTACCGATTACAACACTGAATATCAGATTTTAGCAAGATTATGCCAGCAGTTAGGAAAACCTGTTCCCTACAGAGGATGGACAAAAGCAGAAGTTGTAAACACATTCAGAGCATTGTTTAAAAAGAATATTCTAGGAGAAAATTTAATATTAATTGTAATATTAGATGAAATCGATGTTATACTTAAAAATGATGGTGACAATATTTTATATACATTAACACGTACAGATAACGTGTCAATTACTTCAATAAGCAATTACGTTGATTTCAAACGTTTCATCAAGCCAAGAGTAAAAAGCAGTTTGAGAGATCGTGAAATAGTATTTCCTCCATACAATGCACAACAGTTAATTGATATTCTAAAGGAAAGATCAGAATTATCCTTTAATGAAGGAGTAGTGTCGGATGGTGTTATAGCCTTATGTTCAGCACTTGCAGCCAAGGAAGAGGGTGATGCCAGATACGCTCTTGATTTGCTAAAAACTTCAGGTGAAATAGCAGATGATAAAGGGTCTGATATAATCGAGGAAAGTTATGTTAAGGAAGCAAAAGACAGAATTGAACACAATAAAATTATTGATGTCATAATGACGTTGCCACTTCAGCAGCAGAAAGTACTTGAAGCAATAACAGACTTGACAAAGTCCCGGGAAGAAATAACATCAGGTAAATTATATGAAAAATATCAGGACTTGGCCAAAAACGATAAAGTCTCTTACAGGAGATTATTCGATTTTATCAATGAATTGGAATTGTTGGGTTTAATATCTGCCAATACGGTTTCACGTGGACGTGGACGTGGAAGGACAAACGTCATCACACTTCAGTGCGACACGGATTTAATTGACAACGCATTAAGTTACAGAACTTAAACCCAATTACCTTTTTTCTTTAGAAAAATAATTCTTTTATCCAATCAAAAATTNNAAAAAAAAGTATATAAAAAAATCTACTTATTCTATTATCGAATCAAGCAATGCCATTCTAACAGGTACACCGTTGAATGCCTGTTTGAAGTACATTGCATTATCCAATTTGTCTACGTTAAAGTCTATTTCATCAACCCTTGGAAGAGGATGCATGATAATCGTATCAGAGCTTTCTAAATTCTTCTTATTAATTGTATATTGACCTTTGACTTTCATGTATTCTTTCGGATCAGGGAATCTTTCCTTTTGAATTCTGGTCATGTATATAACGTCAACGTTGTCGATGTTATCAATCAATGATGATTCGATTGTATATCTGCATTTTAATTTATTCAAGTCATCCAATATTTCCTCAGGCATTCTAAGCTCATCAGGAGATATGAATATTATTTCCACATTATACATCGCAAGGGCATATACCAAACTGTGAACCGTCCTGCCGTACTTCAAATCACCTACAACGGCAATCTTGATATTATTCAGTTTACCCAATGATTTTTTGAGAGTGAACAGATCCAGTAATGTCTGACTAGGATGCTGACCTGCACCGTCACCCGCATTTATTACGGGAACGTCAACGTTATCTGCTACAAAACGTGCAGCTCCTTCCATGTCATGTCTTAATACAAGTGCATCGGAGTATTGTGATAAAATTTGTGCAGTATCATACAATACTTCACCCTTTTGAACGCTGGTTCCCTGTTTTTGATTGAAACCAACCACGTCACCACCCAATCTTTTCATTGCCGTTTCAAACGATAACCTCGTACGAGTTGACGGTTCATAAAACATGACGCCTAAAAGTTTACCCTCCTTTGAATGTGACACTTTTTGACTATTGGCAATAGGCTCCATATCCTCCGCCAAATTCAATATGTAATCAACGTCACTCTTTTCAAAATCCCTAATGGAAATAATGTTTCTTAAATTAAAACTCATATATACACACCTTTCAATCAAATCTTTCTTGCAAATGTTATATAACCTGTATGACCGGCCATTCTACTGTTGGGTCTTGTTCTGTTGTTTTTTATTTCAAGTTCCCTTACATTGCCTTCTCTTATCCTAATATCTTTAAATCCCGCTATCTCCAATTCTTTAACCACTCTCTGGAACTGTTCAACATAGGGGGTATAAACGGCGATAAATGAGCCGACCTTCAATATTCTATATGCATCCCTAATTACATCATGAGGATTCGGTAAATCAAGAAATACCAAATCAGTACTTTCATCTTCCTCCTTAAAACCCTCGGATACATCCTGGTGATTTAAGGTAATGTTGTTAAAATCAGTACCATCAATGTTCTTTTCTACAATTTTCACAAAGTCTTCCCTTATCTCATAGCTGGATACATGTCCCTGCGGACCGACTATATTAGCAAAAAACAGTAGGCTGCTTCCAGCACCAGTACCTGATTCGACAATCTTTGATCCGTTGCCGACACCGGTAAAACCTACAACCAAACCCAAATCCTGTGGCAATAATATTGAACATTTCCTTTTCATCAGGTCAATGTAATCGTTGATGTTCGGATTTATGACCCTGTACTTTTTGCCCATATGTGTTTCAAGTACGTCGCCAACTTCTGCGTCTGCAATAACCTCCCTGGGTATGACACCCTTTTCACAGTGAAATTCCTCATCATGTACGATGTACTTTCTATTTTTCTTGTCTATAATTATCTTCATGTTGATTCCCTATTCAATATATTTATTCTTCAAAATTTAATATGTTACTCATTATATTCCTTTTGTGTTACCTCGATAATGCCCTGGGCAGTTTTTTCACCAATTCCTTCAACTTCTTTCAACTCCTTCTTACTGGCATTTATCAAATTCTTTATTGTTTTGAAATGTCTAAGCAGGTTTTTGGCATTCACGGGTCCTATTGATGGAAAACTTTCCACTATAAACAACTGCTGTTCAGGCAACATTACAGGCTTTGCACTTGTTCTGACACTGACTTCCTTTTTCGAATCCTTGTTTTGCTGACGTAATGCAATTCTTTTTAGCATAAATGCCGTGTCAATTTCATTTTGTGTCTGTATAACAGGAATCTTGAAGTCAACGGTTATTGCCGCCAGTGCACCTCTTATGGCGTTTGGATGCAGGAATGTATGGTATATATTGTCTCCTTCTATTATCATCAATGGATGGCTGCAGTTTGACACCAACTCCTTGGCCTGTTGATATAATCTTTTGTCGGTAATTGACTTTGAAAAGTCTTCAACAGTCTTTCTTTCGATAATTATGTCGTCCGTTATCTGATAGTCGCCCACACCCATATTCTGAACTTTTATAGCACATCCTATCTTGTCCAGTTCCCTCATCATGTTGGAATTCTTTTCCCGATAATCAACATATATCACAACTTCAGCATCATCCGCATTGGTAAATTCCTGTTGATACGGAGTAACATCCTCTTTTTTAGCAAAATGATTTTCCAGCGTAATCTTATCGTTTCTATATGAATTATATATGTTATTTTTCATTGCACGTTCTTTTCTTTGACTGGACCAATAGTACGATTCGTCAAGTGTGCCTTTCGTCATCAGTATAAACATTTCACCCTCATGTTCACGGCCGGTACGACCTTTTCTTTGTATCATCCTAATCTCTGACGGTACAGGCTCATACAATATGACGTAGTCTACCGATGGTATGTCAATACCCTCTTCAGCTACGCTTGTTGATATCAATACATTATAATCCTCTTTCTTAAATGCTTCAATCGTTTCTATCTGCTTTTTCTGACTTAATCCCTTATCGTTATCGTGGGATGCCTGACCATAGAATCTGAGTGATTTGATGTCATTGTCCTGACAGTATTCATATATAGTCTTGGTCGTATCCCTGAACTGGCTGAATACTATAATCTTATTCGTTTCGTCTTCCTTCATTATCTGATTAATCAGTTCAATCAGTCTTTTAATCTTCGGATGATCCTTATCTTCATCAATGTATCGACGAACCAGCATCACTGACTTGTTGAATTTAAAATCGTTTTTAAGTGATTTTGAGGCTTTTGTCTTTTTCTTTTCAAGTCTTTTGAAGTAATTGTTCAATGTTTTAAGAGTTTGCGTTTCAAGCAGTTCTTTTGAATGCATTATATTAATTACTTCGGTAAGAAGTGAAATTCCAGTAAAGTATTCTTTTTTTGGCGTACTTTCGGATGCAATTTTCTGCTGAAGCCTTGACTGTTCTACAAGTATTTCCTTTTTTGAAGGTTTTGCGATTGAATCAATGATGCCTAATTTTTTAAGCGTTTGAAGTCTTAGCTTAAGGCATTCATCCATCAATTTTTTTACTTCCAGCAGTTCAGGCGTTAATTTTACCTTAATCCATTTTGTCTGTATCTGGTTAAAGTAGGGAGCAACGTCAGGATCCTCTTCACTTTTTATGATTATCTCATTAACGTATATGTTGTGCGAGACTTCCTTAATCTTCTTTTCTTCCCATCCCGGTGAAGCGGTAAGACCCAGTATCAATTGATTTTTTGCCTGCTGAACGTATTTTTGTGCCAGATATACGTATGAATAAGAGCCTACAGCATGGTGACATTCATCGAAGATAATAAGTGACACGTCCTTGAAGTTATAAAGCCTTGAGATGATGTCTGATTCTATTGTCTGTGGTGTTGCACATATTACCTGATTGTCATTCCAAAGCTGTTTTCTGTCATCGGGCTTGTCATTACCCGTAAGGCTAACTACAGGTGCGTTTATGAATTTCTTGAAGCTTTTTTCATGCTGCAGCGTCAAAGGCTTGCTTGGAGCTAAAATAAGTATTTTGCTGTTATTGAAGTTTTTTAATCTTTCAGCAGTAATCAATGCGGCTACTACAGTTTTTCCCATAGCAGTCGGTGCTATTATCATTGTGTTGCCTTTTTTAAGCACGCTCATGGCTAAATTCTGCTGATAACGTCTGCCTTCAATAGTATTTTTCTTGATGTATTTATGTTCAATCCAGTTATTCATTAATAATTTCTTTGTTGTAAATACTTAATTAATTTTATTTTTTGATAAAAAAGTATTACTCAAAAATATGCACTATTTTGAATTGAAATTTATTCTTTTAAAAAATGTATGTAATGATTTTGTATTGGGGTTTATCGATATAATTCATATATTTTAATTAAAATAAGTAAAAAAGGGATGAATAGACTTATTCGTCTATTTCTATTCCTGCTTTACCAACTAATCTACCTATAATTAATGTTACTACAACTGCTACGATTGTTACAACGATAGCGTAAATTAACATTCCTGTAACTGCAGAACCTGATTCTCCAATTACTTCCGTAATTAAAGCTTCAATAGCTCCATTCCATGCAGAACCTGCAACAAATGCAAAGGCAGTAGTCATGAGGACAGATATAGTTTTTAAAATTTCTTTATGTACTTGATCAGCCATATGATTTCCTCCTTAATTTTTATGCTAATATTTATATTGGTTATTAATATTATTATTTTGCATAATTTTTTAATAATTTTTACTTTATAATCATATCAATTAAATTTTCACAGGTGTCGTAGACGACATCAAGTTTACACATGTTCGGTACGTAATTGGCCGCTTTGGCCGAGTTGACTCCAATGACTTCATAGTTTAAGTCTTCAACGGGGGCAACCACCATACACGTATCGGATACAATCTTACCACCGGCCTGTTCTATTATATCAAGGTATCCGCATTGATCCGCGATGGATTTTGTTGCCCTGGATGTACATATCCACAAATCCTTTGATAATCTTTTACCCTTAAGGATGTTTGCAACTTTCTGTATTTCAGTAATTGATGCATGAGGACATCCAAGACATACAAGGTCGGGGGTCTTGTCTGTAGTTGTCAATCCTTCCACATTATCCTTGATAATTGAAGAATCCACTTCAACGACTTCAAGTTCTTCGAAGTTATCGTGATTACGGGCAAATTCGGATTCGGGAGTAATACCCTCAGCATGATACAAACTAACTGCACCGCTTGAGGCCAATGCAGCACCCAGGAGTTTAAGGTTATTTCTACCCGGATTACCGTTCAATTTGAAGTACGGCTTCTTGTCATTGACTATTTGGCCGACATAATAACCCAATGCACCGATTTCAGCTTCATTGTTAAAGTCATAGTCAACGTTGAATATGATGTCCGCCTTTCTGTTTTCCTTTATATGATTAGCGTAGTATGGAGTCCTGCCTACGATTGCTGCAAGCAATGCGCTGGGTCCACCTTCACGATTGGTACGTGCACCGATGACGCTGTTGGCATAGCATACGGCCGATGATTCACTCCATGCTATATGATCGTTAAGTAGGGGGGTATTGCCTATCAGATATGGCGTACATGTACATGTACTCATTACCCCAATACTTTCATATCCCTTGATGATATCAATCTGTTTTTTGGCAAATTCTTCGCTGAAGCCAAGTTCCTTCCAATTTTCGATGTCTACGCCTGCGGGGTTAAGCATGCATTCAAGTGAGATGTCTGCCTTTTTTCCCAGGTCAACCACAAAATCCAGTCCCGCATCTCCAATAGTTTTATAGCTAACTCCGGATACCTGTGCTGATGTGATGGGAACCATCTTTTCGGCATCGTATATTTTACCCAGACTTACAAGAATTTCCATACATTCTGCCTTACCCTCTCCATATTCACCATTTATCATATCTTCTTCATACTTAGTAAGTTGCATAATAATCACTTGTATTTATTCTTCCTGTTTAATTTGATATTCAACCATTTCATTGACTAAATTGATGAAATTGTCCTTCTGGTCAAATGGTATGGTTGCACCGGCAGCTATGTTATGACCTCCACCTGAGCCATTGAAATTATTCGATGCCTGGTTCATTATTTGACCTAAGTTAACACCCTTTTTGACCATGTTATCAGTGGTTCTGGATGAAACCTTTATCAGATTGTCCATCTTCATCAGACTTAAGATAGGCTTGTCCGGCAATATGCCCAATTCAATACCTATGCTGCTGACTGCTGCGGCTACCTGCTTTTTTTGTTTATCCTCTGTGTAAATGTATTGTATATGGGATTTTTCAATACTGCCCTCTCGTTTAATCCATTCAACACCTTTCTGCATGGTATTTGCATAATCCGATAACAGGTTAAGGGCATAATCCATCTGATTATACTTTCCCAATTCAATACTTACCGCAGCACTATACTCCTTGTTTTTGCCACATGCATTCAAGAGATTGGAGTATTCCTCAATATTACTGAGTTCCCCTCTGATGTTGGTGATGTTATAGACCTTGCCGTAGATGTCCCTATTGATATTGATTAACTCATCCTTGATTTTATCGTATTCATCATTTGACAGTTGACTTAACGATTTATTCCTGTCGATGTTCAGATTATCTAAAAATTCGCCGCATTTATCCATATCACCTGATAAATCCTTTAAGACAGGCGTATATGTATAACATATTGATTTTTGCAAATTCTGACTGTTTGCATAGGCCAATTTCAAGTCATCCTTTACAGTCATGGCATCATGTTCAATAGCTTCATCTAAAATAAGTTTATTAATGCCTGTAGGACCATTTTTAAACTGCATATCACCATATGCACCGGTTAAAGCCAATCCTGCCAGTTCATAGTATTCAAAGTCATGTACAGATAAGTATGATAGCCCTGAACCGCTGACATCCTTGGTTCCATCAATGTTGTAGATATGTGGATTTACATGAATCATGGTGTTGTTTTCGGATTCTATCTCATAGTCGCCGCCGTCAGGTACCTGATGATGATCTGCTATAACGACGTCACCCTTTAATTTCGATATGCTCTCCAAGCATCCACTACCCATATCCGAGAAAATAAATAGTTTATACCTTGACTTAGTAAGTTCCTTAACGTTACTGTTTCTAAGACGAGGCAATATAGTAACGTGGAATCTGCCACCCGCCTTTGTAATGGCATTGGCCAATACTCCGGCGGATGTTAGTCCATCAGCATCATTGTGAGAGATTATTCTCACAACATGCTGTTTTTCAATATGTGACCTGATAAGATCACAAGCNNTCATATCTCCATCCTTCAGGAAGAACATTGTTTTTGGTGTAGTATTTTACAAGTCTTCTAATCTTGGATTCAATTTTCATTAAACCTCTTCTTGAGTGAAGATCTTTAGGATTTTCTTCCATGTGTTCTCTTATGTTTACTGCTCTTTTGATTAGGTTAAGCAAGTCTTCAGGATATTCGAAGTCTTCCCCGTTTCTTTTCAATATGTCGGTAATTTTTTCTCCAACAACTACTTTTGTACTTGGAATACCATACTGGTCTCTTAATGTGATACCGATTTGACTGGTACTTTGTCCTTCCTTGTATAATTTTGTAATTAATTCTTCAATTTCTTCAGGGCTTTGTTCTACCCATTTTGGTGCTTCTGCCATGTTATTAATCTCCTTTATATTTTATTGATGCATTTTATATTATATATTAAAAAATCAGTTAATATAACTTAATTAGCATATAATATAACAATTTATTTGATTTTTATTTAAATGTCCCTGTCTGAATACCATTTGGCAAACTTTTCCATTGATATTCTTCTATGTGAACATTCATTCTTTTCATCAGTCGTAAGCTCTCCAAATGTCTTGTCGTATTTTTTGACGTAGAAGAGTGGATCATATGCAAATCCATTGTTACCTCGTTGTTGTGATAAAATTTCTCCAGCGACAGTGCCTAAAAAAGTCTTGGGTTCACAATTGGGT
>MUZY01000158.1:0-14164 GCA_003266065.1 Methanosphaera sp. rholeuAM130 | reverse complement strand
ATACCTCTTGCCTCTTTAACTTTATGTTCGTTACCAGTAATAAATGTTACTATCATATCAATCATTTATTATATATGTAATGTTATGCTAAAAAAAAGTTTTTCAAAAAAATATGGAGGGTGAAAATTCAATTATTAGTCTATCCGAATACCTGTGCGGTTAATTCTTCAAGTTTTGCAAGGAATTCTTCAGGTGTGATACCGTTTAGGTAAGCGTACAATACGCTTCCGCCTGCACCTACTCCCTCTTTTACTGAACCTTTTGCAAAGCTTGCAAGTCCTGGATTGGATGAGTTTTCCATCTTAGGATCTGCAGCATACACGGCTACATCGGCTATCTGGTTAACAATATCCAATATGTTGGATGTTTCATCGTTTGCCACATATACAGTTGTAGCTATTGCAATGTTTGAAAAGTCATAATCAGGTTTTATTGATTTGATTAAAGCCAATACCGCAGTCATCTGGGTTCCACCTGCAAGCGTTACAGGTACACTGCTTCCTATAGCCATACCTGCAGTTGCAATAAGTGTAGGGTCTCCTGCTATTTCCACCGCTTTGAACGGGTCATCTTTAAGGTCTCCCGGTTTGACGTTATTTTTTTCCAGGGCGGCGTTTACTACGCTTGTCTTTAATTCATGAGGGTTGTGCATCATGCAGCCGCTTACCTTTCCTTCCACATCATAACCCAGAGCAGTCAATACTCCCTGTGCTGTTGTAGTACCTGCAGGCGTTGATTCTCCTATCATGATATGATCGGCTATCTGTGACAGGAACTTACCAGTTTCAACCGCATTGTCAAAGATTTCCTTTGGATTTGGCACACCCTTTCCTTCTCTTAGGTCTCCTCCCGGCTGTCCGTTTAGGCTGATGTATGATGTCTGTGGTTCAACTTCAAGACCGGCGCTGACTGCTACAAAAGGCATGTTTAAAAGTTCGTAAGTCGTTTTTGTCAATAGTCCGGGTGTAGGTGCCGGTACTTCGTCGGATTCTGTTATGGCAATTTCAGGTAGGCTTAACGCCTGATTTCTTAACATTAATTCCACGTCTAATGCAGGCGTATATGGAGTCATCTCAGGTGAACCGCCTGCTCCACTGATGCCCTCGATTTTTGATACCGCTGTATTACCTAGTACACATGCAAACAGCATGTTTTCTGATTTTTCAAGTTCTTTTAGTACTTTGTCTGATCCGAATATTTTTACATTGTCTACCATATTAATTCCTCTATATTGTTATAATAAGTATAATAATAAATATTGCTTTTTAATATAATATACTTATGAAGAAAATTTACAGATTTTTTTATAAATATTAACTTTTTTAAAGAGAATTTGATAATATGGTGAAGTCATGATTTGTTTAGGTATTGAAGGAACTGCTGAAAAGACAGGCATTGGAATAGTCGACAGCGATGGAAATATACTTGCCACGTGTGGTGACCAGCTATATCCTGAAGTGGGTGGCATTCATCCAAGGGATGCGGCCAATTTTCATGCCGAGCACATTGTACCGCTAATTAAGGATGCATTGCTAGAATCAAATTTGTCGCTTGATGACATTGATCTCATATCCTTTTCCAAAGGACCGGGATTGGGTCCGGCACTCAGAACAGTAGCGACCGCTGCAAGAAGCCTTTCTCAGCATATTGACGTTCCGTTGATAGGAGTCAACCATTGCATAGGACATGTTGAAATCGGTAAGCTTACTACGGGAGCCGTCAACCCCGTAACATTATATACCAGCGGAGGAAACACTCAGATAATAAGCTATGAATCCGGCAGGTATAGGATTATAGGTGAAACTTTGGACATTGCCATAGGAAACTGTCTTGACCAGTTTTCAAGAAGTGTGGGATTGGGTCATCCGGGCGGACCCGTAGTCGAAAAGCATGCTGAAAATACCGATGAAACCGTTGAGCTGCCATATGTGGTAAAGGGTATGGACTTGTCGTTTTCGGGAATATTGACCAGTGCAATCAACAAATACAACAATGGAGTTGACCTGGACGTGGTATGTAACAGTTTTCAGCAAACATGCTTTTCAATGCTGTGTGAGGTAACAGAAAGAGCCTTAAGCTATACTAACAAGAGTGAAGTACTGCTGTGTGGTGGAGTGGCAGCCAACAAGAAGTTAAGAAGCATGCTTGAAGTAATGTGCCAGGAGCATTACGTTGACTTTTACATGCCTCCGATGAAATACTGCGGAGATAACGGATCCATGATAGCAAGGCTTGGACTGTTGTCATATGATGAGGGATTGAGCGGCTTGGAAAACAGTTATATAAATCCCAAATACAGAACCGATCAGGTGGAAGTCACATGGATAGGGGACGTTGCCACGAACAATATAAATTTACCGGGCGACATCTCATTTAAGGGTGCAGAAGCGGATATAATTGATGCCAAGTGGGACGGCAATGACGTAGTAATAAAGCATAGGTTAAAGAAGAGTTACCGCAACGACAAGTTGGATGATAAATTAAGGCTGGAGAGAACCAAAAAGGAAGCTAAACTACTGTCCGATTCCAGGAAACTGGGTGTAAGGACACCCTACGTATATTCCATAGACCTGGAGGACAAGTCGATTGTAGAGGAAAAAATCAACGCCACAAAATTGCATGATATCATAGTTGATACTGATGATAAAAATGATTTGGTTGACTTGTTTGCATCTATCGGTGAAAACGTTTCGAAATTGCATGAAGGTGAAATAATTCACGGTGACTTAACTACCGAAAATATTCTCGTAGACCTGTCCGGTCCGATTTTCATAGACTTTGGTTTGGGCAGATACAGCAATTTGATAGAGGATAAGGGAACGGATTTATTGGTATTTAAGAAATCATTAACTACAATAGTACCCGGCTATTATAAAGAGTTGTTTAATTACTTCATTGATGGATATGATGATAATGACGTGTTTAAAAAAATAGAAGAAATAGAATCAAGGGGCAGATATCTTTAGAATATGACAGATAGGATTATGGTTACCATACCAAGAATCCAACAGTAGTATGCAAAGATATTTAAGCTCCATCCCTTAATCATTTTCATAAGCAGTTTGATTGCAAGATATCCGAATATCACCGATGATAAAAATCCTGCAATCAGCACGCCAAAGGATACGTCGATTGCAGTAATGTCCTTTATCTGTATGATACCCGCTCCTAAAACCGCAGGTATGGATAATAGGAAGCTATACCGGGCGGCGTACTCTCTTTCAAGTCCCAAACACAAACCGGATGATATTGTGGCTCCGGATCTTGATATACCCGGAAGAACTGCCAATCCCTGACAGATACCAATAATTACCGACTGTTTAAATGACATGGTTTTTGCGGTAATATTTCCATGTCTCTGCTTTTCAGAGTAATATAATAATAGTCCCGTTATTATAAGAAATACTCCAACTGCAAGTGTTCCCCTAAATATCGTCTCAACCGCATCCTTCAGTAAGAATCCTATGAGTGCCGTAGGTATGGAACCCACAATGATTAACCATGAAAATCTCTTTTGAATGGAATTGTGCAGTCCTGCCATGAACTTGTCGACACCCTCGCTCAAATCAATCAAGCTCAGTATAAATCCTTTTATCAGGTCAATGATATCCTTCCAGAAGAATGTGAAAATTGCAACCAATGTACCTATATGTAGTACGGTATCAAATGCAAGGGTCGTTTCAACGCCAAGAATATAGGGTATCAGTACCAGATGTCCGGAGCTGCTGATGGGTAGAAATTCGGCCAGTCCTTGAACGGCACCCAGTATAATGGCACTAAGTATGTCTAACAAAGAAAATCACCTCATAACAATAAAATGTTTGCCTAAAATAATTATGTAATTTTTACTATGAAAATTAAATTTTAAAAAAAAAAGTTTTGAAGAGTAGAATGTGGTTATATGAAATCTAACCAACCGTATTTATCTTCAACTTTGTTGTTTACTATGTCAAATAGGTTATCCTGAAGTTTTTTAGTAACAGGTCCGCGTTTGCCTTTTCCTATCTGTATTTTATCGACAGATCTTATCGGTGATAGTTCGGCGGCCGTACCGGTAAAGAATACTTCATCGGCGGTGTAAACTCTTTCTCTTGGTATGCGTTCTTCTCTTACTTCATATCCTAAATCTTTTGCTATTTGAATTACGCTGTTTCTTGTAATTCCGTTTAGTACGGATGAGCCTATGTCCGGTGTTATCAGTACATTGTCTTCTACCATAAAGAGGTTTTCACCGGAACCTTCTCCAACGTCACCGTTATAGTTTAATACTATGCTTTCCTTGTATCCGTTTGCTACGGATTCCATCTTTGCAAGCTGTGAGTTCATGTAGTTTGAACCGGCTTTTGCCATGTTAGGCATGGTATCAGGTGCCATTTTTCTCCAGGTTGAGGTACAAATGTCAATACCCTGTTCCAATGCATCTTCACCCAAGTATTGTCCCCATTCCCAGACGGCAACTACCGTTTCTACAGGACAGTTCAACGGATAGACTCCTAACTCGTTGTATCCTCTAAATGCGATAGGTCTGATGTAACAGGATTTTAACTTATTTATGTGAATTGTTTCCTTTACAGCTTCGCATAATTCATCTAAGTTGTATGGTATGTCTATCCTATATATTTTAGCTGAATTTAATAGTCTTTTCATATGATCTTTAAGTCTAAATACTGCTGGTCCATTTTCGGTGTCATAGCATCTAAGACCTTCAAATACACTTGTTCCATAGTGTACAACGTGTGATAGTACGTGTATCTGTGCATCTTTCCAGTCAACTAATTCTCCGTTGAACCATATTTTTCCGTTTTCATCGAATGCCATATTATTTCCTTCATCTTTTTTATTTTTTTTATAATTTATGGTTATATTATATTATCTAGTTTAAATTATATAACTTTTCACAAATTCAGGTATCTTCACCTTTATTGTCATTTTATTTTTTTAGCTTATTTTGTATTATGATAAAAAATCATTGTAATACTACTTAGGGGACTATTAGGGTCAGAATATTAATGTTAATTGAATAATGATAGTAACCTTTATATACTATGAGCAATATACTATTGTATAGTGTCTTATAGACATGAATTATTTTTAACTGGGCTGGTGGTCTAGGGGTATGATACCTCCCTTACAAGGAGGGGATCAGGAGTTCAAATCTCCTCCGGCCCATTACTTTATATCAATCACTGTTTTTTTATGAGATTATTTGCTGTTTCATTGACAAGTAATGCTAATTTTTAATATCGTATTTTATATATACTAATCATGGTCTGTTTTAATTATAATTCAGTATATCCTTTCAATCAGCGAAAACATTTTTTAAGAGTTTGACAATATTATTGATTATATGGGTAGAAAGAGGTTTTTTTAATTCTCTTTTAGTGATTTTTAAGGTTATTTTAGAAATAAAAAAATTAGAGGGGAGTATATTTTTATATATTTGCTGTAAATACTGAAATAAATACTGAAATAAAGAACAGAACACTTCCTTTAAACATAATGTCTGATAAATCCTTATTTATTAACGTAACACCACCATAACATATTATAATGCATGATAATATCTTACCAACACCCGTATATGGACCGACAGTTATGACGTTTAATGCATATGTTATCAGCGTACATAGAATAATCAGCAACAGCAAATAGATATAGCTATGGCTGTTAAAGAATTTAAAGACAGTGTTTAAATCCATATTGAAATTCACAGGACTGCTGATGTTTCTAGTACTCAATGATCTTCTGGATGTTGTTGGAACATTACTTCTGTAATTGTTGGTAGTTCTATTTCCCAATCTGTTAAGGGGAGTAGAAAATATGGTGTGTGCGTTGTTAGTGCTTCTATTGGAACGCGGATTTAAACGTGCCGGTCTTGAATTAACAGGTTCAATTTCTATCTCGTGTTCCTCTTCATATTCATCTTCAGTAACAATGCTTCGTTTATTGGAATAATTCTTGGCAATCTTCAGTAATCCTTTCCTGTCAACCAGTTTTATGTTTCTTCTTTGAGCATATACGGCTGCTCCATGATTATATCTGCTTGTTGTGAATATTATTATCTTTGACGCATTAACTAATCTTGCCGCAGCTTCCATTTCCTTGAGAACGTCAATACCTATAGTCCATGGTTCTTCATAGTTTTTACAGGCAACTACAACACCCACTTCTCCGGAAGGTGTATTAAGAATTCCATAGATATCTATGACGTAATCAGCTACTGCATAATTTGTCATTACTTCAAAACCACTTTCTTCCATTATAGTGGCTACAAAGTTAACTAATCGTTCTTTTTCCAAATTCATCCCTCGTTATAAAAATATTATGTTCTTATTATTCTATACTTTAGATTTATTATGATTTATATTATGTATTTCAATATACTTAAAAGTAATTTTTTTTGATGTTCTATTTTAGGATGACTCAATGCCATTATTGCTAATATCATAACTTATTTAGAAATAAACAATCAAGTTGATAATAGATTAAATATAAAGATATACTTATGAAGATTTTAATAACTAATGATGATGGAGTAACCTCAAACGGTATCTTGGCTGCTAGGGATGCCGTCAAGGATTTGGGTGAAACAGCCATAGTGGCACCCATGAATCAGCAAAGTGGAGTCGGCCACGCGATAACATTAATGAAAGCACTGCGTGCCATGCCAATGACCTTGGACGATGGAACCCAGGCATACGCCGTTACGGGTACTCCGACGGATTGCGTAATACTTGGTGCCAAGAGCATAATGGATGAGGAACCGGATCTGGTAATCTCAGGTATCAACATAGGTGAAAACCTGTCAAGATCAATAACTACCAGCGGTACATTGGGTGCAACCTTTGAGGCCGCACACTTTGGAATACCGGCCATAGCCGTTAGCCTGCAGGTAAAGCATGAAGCACTCAAATTCAAGGACGGGGTAAACAGGATTGACTATTCCCATTGCATAAGCATCCTCAATACACTTGTAAAAAAAGTGATAGAACACGGCATGCCTGAGGGGGTTAACATTCTTAATCTGAACATTCCGTCAAATCCGGACAGCGATGAGATAATACAGTCATCCTTTGCAAACAGAATGTTTACCACCGACGTCGAAAAAAGAATAGACCCTTATGGTCATCCGTATTACTGGATAATCGGGGATTTGGTCAACGATGAACAGAAGGGCAGTGACGTGCATACCTTAAGAGTCCTCAATCAGCCTTCCATCACGGCCATATCAACGGATATGGGCGTTGACGTGGACTTGACAAAGTGGCTGGATGATTAGCGGACAACCTCTATTCCCATTATATTCTTTTTATCGTTTAGTGCTATGTCATATGCTATCAGGCTGCTTCCTATTGCTCCACTTTTATCGGTCATAACATATACCGGTGCTAAGTTTTCAACCTTTTTTCGTATTTTTCCACTGACGTCAACCGGCTTCTGCATAACTCCACCCGAACCTGTCAGTATGATGGCATCCAAATCATTTTCACAGACCCCATAGAGTCCATATATCTCCATGACTATGCTCATCACCAGGGAATCAATTGCTAAAAGGGCATTTTCATCCTTATTTACGGCCTTTTCTATTATTTCATCCTTCACATTATTTATTTTAGTGTCAACATGTGCTATTTTTGATATTCCGGCATGGGAGAAGCATTCGTTTGCGGTTTTTTTGCCACGGTCAATATCCCTTATCATCTCCAAATCCAAGGGTCCATGGATAAATCCGCATGCACCGATACAAGCATCCATAGCTCCTTTGATTATTCCATCCTCTACCAGTATGCACACTGTGTTGCTGCTTATATCCGCTATTATCATATTTTTATAGTTATATTTTTCATATGCACAGTACGACAGGCTTACCTTTTCGCCGCTTGCACAGTGTGAATACAATGCCCTGAATCTATTGTCAAGAAATTCACAGTCTCTATGCAAGCCAGGTATCAGGACTGATGGGATTTTCAGTTTTTCTATTTCCGTATAGATTTTACTTCCCCCTCCAGTCACGATTCCTGCACCGTTGATGCTTTTTATACCCCTGTCTTTTACTTTTTCTATAGGGGTGATTTTGCCGATATTGTCTCCCATCGCATATGTGACTGCAAGCAGCTCGATGTCTTTGACGTCAACATATTTGTTTAAAGCATCCTTGAAGTTGACTTCATTATTTGACAATTCATCCCTGTTAAGTTTAAAATACGCTACCTGATTCTTATTTTCATCAATGATGTTGAAACTGACTGCGGTTGTCCCATGATCCATACCCATATAATACTTCATAAATAACAAATTCCTAAAAATATTTATTCATGGTTAAATATTTAAAGGAGATAGTAATTAATATTGTTGGAAGAGGGTATCACGTATTGGTATGTGAGTTCAACAATTCTTTTGAAAAATCTTGAATAAATTAATTAGATTACACATACATCGTAAACACGAATCCAATAATATTTTTAATAATAATTTTTAAATAAAACAGAACTTACATTATATATAAAAAATGTAATAATCAATATTATTTAAGAAATAAATCAAATAATTCTTATCATAATCAAATTTTAAAAAGTTATATAATGATAAAAGGACAAATATAATAGTATATAACTTAATAATATTATCTTTAATAATTACCAATAATGGTTGCTGGAATGTCTATTCTGGTAATAGTATATTCACATGAATTTCGGCCTATTATTAGAGTTATATAATTGTTATCAGGTTATATGTTATCGTAGAATTAACTAATAGCTCATCTGAAAAAATTCAAATGTTTTTTAGATGAACGAATAACTCAGTTATTCTATGATAATAACATGGGCAAATGCTCATGAATAAGTAAAATGGTGTAAAAATATGATAAAATATACTAAATATATGATTATCTTCTTGGCATTGTTGATTGCCGGTATGAGTATAGCTGTAGCAGCAGATGTTGATGATACTGCTAGTGCAAGCTCAGATGTATCCGATGCTGTTGAGGTTGACACAACATCAACAGTTGACACACAGGCAGTTGCAAGCGTAAGTGAAGATAATAATCAAAAAATAATAAAAGAAAGTAAAACTGTTAAAAGAGATGAAAATGACCCAGTAGTCGTAACGACAAGTACTCAGTTTGATAGTTTATTTGATGATGTGTCTACATCCGTACATCAAATTAAGAGTCAATATTCTGGAAAAACAATTAAAATTAATACAGACCTCTCAAAAAATGAACATTCATATATTATTAATGTTCCTATAACATTAACTAGTGATTATAACAATACGATTGGCTTGAATACAAGTAATGGCTATGAGAATAGTATTATAGAACATTGGACTAGTCTTAACTTCACTAATGCTGCTAGCGGTTCAAACGTAACCAATATGCGATTTTATGATACACAGATATTTGTGTTAAATGCATCTGACATTAAATTTGACAGCATAACTGTATCAGCTGATCAACCTTACGGCAAAGGTACAGGTTTATTTGCTATTCGTGAAAAATCAGTAGGAATAAATGTAACCAACAGTTACTTTAACATTAATGATAATGGTGGTATAAGTGTAATAGCACTTACCAATGCTGAAAACTGTCTTATTGATCATAATGTAATTACTGCTAGCGGTAGTGTTGGAAACCTTATATACTTAAACACATACTTTTATAATACTAATCCAGCACCAGAAGTAACAAACCGTAACAATACAATAAGTTACAATACATTAACTGGACCAACTACTCCTGTTAATACATGTTTTGCTATAGCAATAGCTGGCCCAGACAATACTATTGAACATAATAATATATACTATGGTGGAGTTGGAATAACTACTAATTGGCAAGGAAGTTATGATGTAATAATCGTTGAATTAGATGAAAATGACTTCGAAACAGTTTATGAAGGAAACAAGTACTATTACAATAATTTATATAATCAAGCATCTTTCCTATGTGGTAATTACAGTATAGTTGAAAATAATTATTTCACAGGAACAAGTAATTTTGCAGGACATTCTAATGTAACTAGCAATACATTTTTAAATTCAATCACAGTTAAAAATAATGTACGATTCCATTCAAATACTGCAACAGGTCAAACAGTAACAGTAACAAAACCAAACAGTTGCTTTAAAAGTAATACAATAGGTACTCTTTACTTTGGTGGTGCATATGATACATACGATTGTGGACAAAATACGATTACTTCAATTTTACCAACAATATATGAAGATTGTTTTATTGAATGTTCAGGTAACTGTCCAAATTGTGGTTCAACAATAAACAACCCTCAAGGAAATAATAAAAATTTAAAAGGTGATGATGGTCTAACAATAATAGACATTGAAGGTGGAAAAGAATATACATATACTTGTTCTATAAATGTAGGCACAGATTTAAGAACATTTATTCTTACATTTAATGTATATGATAATGGAACATTATTGCTTAATGCTAATAGTACTATATGGACTTTTTTAGGTCGTTTTATGCCTATTCCAGCTGTTAATTTCAATGATTTTCATGTTAACATCACTGATTTTGTAATTAACATCACGGAAAGAAACCCTAGCAGTGGTGGAAAAACAGACATAAATGCAAAATTTGAAAATGATCCTGATTATGGAAAGATTAATTTAATAATTAGATCTAATAATAATCTAGAAAGTTATTGGGATTTAGAACAAACTCAATCTGAGATAATGATATACAATTACAAATCTGTTACTTATGAAAATATGATTTTGAATACTCCTGGTATAGAAAGTGGTATAACATTTGCAAATAATATTATTGTTAGGAATTCTACACTTAATGTAATAGCTGCCAATTCTAG
This sequence comes from Methanosphaera sp. rholeuAM130, assembly GCA_003266065.1. Lineage (GTDB taxonomy): Archaea > Methanobacteriota > Methanobacteria > Methanobacteriales > Methanobacteriaceae > Methanosphaera. Next base: position 3,332 of record MUZY01000158.1, on the reverse strand, counting down.
CCAGGCTGTTCTTCAAATGACTAGATTAAATGTTAGAGAAAATGTAACAATAGAAAATTCCAGAATTGAATTTAATCTTAATCAAAGTTGGTATTCACGTAAAGGTAAATTTTATGAATCTTATGGTATGAACATTTCTAGCAATGTAATTTTAAAAAATAATACTATAACAGCATATTCTGTTGACAAGGATTTATCTGTATCTGAAGATAATTATGGTCATGCTATATACTTGCTTGGGGATAATATCAAGTTTATAGACAATAAAGTTAATATCCGTTATATCCGAGGTCTCAATATAGTAGGATCAAATAATATTGTTGAAAATAATACCATAACAAAAACTGGTGAATATACAATTAACATAACTGGGAACGATAATGTTGTAAGGTATAATACATTATATTCAGAAACAAATGAAGGGGATGATTCTGTAGTAACAAGTGGTGAAGGTAATATTGTAGAAAACAATCTTCCTGAAAAACTTGTACCAACTCTTAAAGTAGATACAACAGAATTTACTGTTGGTAGTACTGCTACAATAAGTGCTAGTATTTACTATGGTGATGAAGTACTCACTGATATCAACAAAGGAAAAGTATCCTTTAAAGTAAACGGTAAAACACTTAAAGACGCTGGCGGTAAAGTAATCTATGCTAAAGTAGTAAATGGTGTCGCCGTTATAGAAGATTATGAAGTATCACAGAATTGGGCAAAAGAAGGAAGCACTATCCAAGCGGTATATAGTGGATGTGCCGATTTGGCCAAAATGTCAAGTGATATGGAAGATATTACTGTAACAGCTCAAGAACCATCTATCACCACTAGTGATGTTCAGGCAACAGTAGGACAATCTGTTACATTAACAGCTACCGTCACAGCTACTACACCAGTAAACAACGGTAAAGTGGTATTTAAGATAAATGGTAAAACAGTCAAAGACGCTAACGGCAAAGTCATTTATACAAAAGTTACTGATGGAACCGTTAATGTAGAATACGCATTACCAAATGATATGAAAGCACAAGAATACACCTTAACTGCCGTATTTATCAGTAATGATTATGGTAGATTGGAAGATGTTAAAATATTGACAGTTACAGGCTAGAAGAGTAAATAATACGGATAATTATTTATATTGAAGAATTATGAGGTAAATCCTCACATTCTTTCTTTATATAATTTGTCCTTTAATATTATTATTCTTCATATTTATTTTTTTTATGATGATTTTTTAGGAGTATATTTTTTAACAGATAAGAAATATCTTTCTAAAATAATTGGATGTGTGATTTATATGAATATATATGTTAAGCAATTTTTCTTGTTTACTATTGTTTTTGTTTTTTTAGTGTCGGTCACTTATGCTGTTGACGATTCACAGACTCAAGTAAATATCGAAGAACAGTCAGCACAAGAAGAATATGTGGGTGAGGCTATTGATTCAAGTAGTGATGCTATAGCTTCAGAAAATACAGTTACAACATTTGAAGATGCTCCAAAAACTCTTAAGTCTGATGAGGATAGTGTTCCTGTTGAATATGTGAACATTACCAAAAATAACTATAAAAATTATTTTAGTGTCATGGACACTCAAATGTATATTGGAAAAGGAATAGTTAATTCAAATAATAGCTTGGTATTGAACATGCAATATTTCCCTGATAATGTAAATTATTTTGGATTAGATGAAAATACTGAAAAGTTTCTAAACAGATCACTAACAATTACTTCTGATAGAAATTTNNGATTATTTCACAATCTCGGATAATGTTCAACATTGCGTTTTACGTAATGTTTCCATAGATATGGATAAGAACAATGTTGTTAATGGTTATCTTATTAATATTCTTGGAAATACTCTGATTGAAAATTCATTTATCAGGGGTAGATTTGTTGAAACAAATATTGACTGGGAAACCGGTCCCAAAACACCAGACGCTTATGGTATTCGTATTTATTCCAAAGACTGTCTTTTAAGAAACAACACCATTGAAATAATTTCAAGTGGACATAGTAGTGGAACACATTACTCCTTATTTGGAATATACCTTATGAACTTAAACACTACTTTGACAAACAACACTATTGTCATGCATAATGCCACAGGCTACGCTTATGGTATAGTGGTTAGAGGCAGTAATAATACCATATCGCATAACAATATAACAATATCTTCACAGACCTATTCAGCTGGTGTTAATTTGGAAATGGTCCGCTTCCAAAACAATATGGTAAACAATAACCATGTTAATGTAACAGCCAGTTATGGTTCCGCTCCGTGGGGAAATGCAGGAGTGGCTTATGGACTGGAGATGCTGGACTTCAATTATAATGGTGGTGCATATTCTTCATCAGGTAATCATCCTTATAACAATTCCTTTGTGAATAATACGATAGTAGGTTCTGCCGGACAAATATACGGTATAGAAATATACGGTACCGGAAATACAAATCTCATCGGAAACACTATCAATATCACAGGTCGTACACCTATGGGTATAGGTGTCATCGGAGCAAATATTACGATAGCAGATAACAACATAATAAACAATGGTACACATAACAGATCAGAGCCAACTGCAGATTACCTGGAAGCAATAAATACTGGATTATATACATCATTTACTTCAGAAGTTATTGTGATGAAGAATAATACAATAACATCCATAAACGGTCGTGGAATACTTGTGAAAGCCTCAAATAATGCTAATATATTGAACAATACGATAAATGTCGTAGGTCATGATTATGCAGTTGAAGTAACTAACTCCTCTAATCTGAATGGTATAAACAATACTATTGAAAACAATACATTAATCACTACTAAACATACTGGAAGTAGGGCGGTTTTGGCTCCTAAAAACAATACAGTACAGAACAACATACCAATGGAAATAGCAGGATATACCCTAGAAATAGATACAACTGAATTTACTGTAGGATTAAAACAGACAGTATCATCCACGATATATTATAATGATGAAGTGGCAAGGAATATTAATAAAGGTAAAGTAACGTTTAAAGTAAACGGTAAAACCTTAAAAGACTCCAACGGTAAAACTGTCTATGCTAATGTTGTAAACGGTACTGCAAGTATTGAAAAATTAACGATACCGGTATCCTGGAATACTCCTGATACTACTATTCAGGCTATTTATTCTGGTTCATCCGATTGTGAAAAAATTACCGGCAAAAAGGAAAGCGTTAACGTGATTTTACAAGAGCCAAGTATCATCACTACTGATGTTCAGGCAACCAGTGGAGGTACAGTTACGTTAACTGCCACTATTCATGCACCAGTACAGGTTAATAGTGGTAAGGTGGTATTT
>MUZY01000208.1 GCA_003266065.1 Methanosphaera sp. rholeuAM130 | reverse complement strand
TATGGCATGAACGTGACCTTACAAATTCATCCTGTGAAAGGATAATACTCCCCGAATCAGCCATACTTACCGATTACATATTAAACCTTTCAATCAAATTATTCTCAAAGCTTGACTTCTATGAGGACAACATTGAACGTAACTTAAACGCCAGCAATGGACTCATCATGGCCGAAAGGTTCATGTCAAAGCTTACCCAATGCGGCATGGGAAGACAAAGTGCATACACCCTCGTAAGACGCTGTGCAATGGATGCATATGCAAGAAACACCGGCCTTAAAGAGATTATATTGGAACAGGACGAAATACTCAAGTACATGAGCGAAGAAGAGATTGACGAAACCCTGAATCCGCACACCTATCTTGGAAGCAGCAACAGGTTTGTAGATAACGTAATAGCAAATGCCAGAGAAGTTATCAACAAGTAAAACTTCCACACCACCCTTTTTTTATCACAACAACATTTATTAATTAGTATCTAAGAGTACGTAGAAACTTTAAAAAAATGTAACAAAAAAAGTAAAAGAAGCTATGCTAAATTACTTTGCATAGCATACAGTCCCTGAATGAAAAACCACCCCTTTATCAACGGCATGATACTTAGCCCCATCACCGGTTACGATAATTAATTCATACTCAAACCCAGATTATGTGCTTCCAACACAACGATTCATAGGAAAATGACCTCCATTATTACAAAAATCATTTCTTAACCCATCATATAAATCAAAATTTAGCAAAGCGATTAATCCCACTTTTTATAATTATTATTTCGAAGACCAATATCAATTAGTTCAACAAACTTAGTGTTATCTGAATGATAAATAATTCGATAATCAACGATTCTAGTGTTTTTTTACATTTTGGACATTTTCGACTTTTAAAAGATTTTTCTGCACATAAATATGGATATTCAGATAATTCTAATATTTTTTTCTCTAGTCGTTCAATTAATTTAACATCATCAGAATTTTTATCCAAAATCATATCTTTTATCAAAGCATTCGTGAGTTCTACAGACATTTGTTTGATTGAATTTAAATTAATTCTTATTTAGATTATTACAAAAATTCTTGATAATCCTTATTTTTTATCAGAACTTACATTAATAAAGACATTTCAATTAAAATCTTGTTTTCAAATGAATACTACTCATAAACAAAATGTCCTTCTACTGAGTTTAGAATTCCCATGACAGTGCCAATAAAATGATTCTTAGTACTCTGATAAAATATTATACAGATAAAATATTATACAAATGAGCATATTCTTATTTTAAAAAAATGGAATGTCCGAGAAGAACATCTTTGAAAAGATGAAACAAGATATGTTAACTTTAAGTATGCCCCCTGGTCATATGAGATACATTACTTTCCATCATATCATTATTTTTCAAGACATCCCTAAAGCAAAAAATATAAAAATAACAAAAGGTAATAATAAGTATGTGCAAATATATAACATGTGAAAATATTGAACAAAAAAATAAATTAACAAAACAACATTCTGATTAATTAAATTGAAAAATAGAGAGGTAGATAAAATGCAACAATTCCAAAGTGCAGGCTATGATAGAGCATTAACGTTATTCAGTCCGGACGGACGTTTATTCCAGATAGAATATGCAAGAGAGGCAGTAAAAAGAGGTACGACGGCCATCGGTATCAAGTCAAAGGATGGAGTAATCTTTGCCGTAGACAAGAAAATCAAAAGCAAGCTCATAGAGCCGACATCAGTCGAAAAGATTTTCAAAATCGACGAGCACATCGCAACCGCATCAAGCGGTTTGGTAGCTGATGCCAGACGTCTTGTGGATATTGCCAGAAACCAGGCACAGGTAAACCGGTTAAGATACCATGAACCTATCAGCGTTACTGGACTTGCCAAATACCTGGGGGACTTGGAACAGATGTACACCCAAAGCGGTGGAGTAAGGCCATTCGGTATTTCACTAATCATCGGTGGAGTATCCGACGACGAATGCAAAATCTATGAAACGGATCCAAGTGGAGCCATTGTAGAATACAAGGCTACGGCCATTGGTCTTGGAAGAGACAAGGCACTGGACTTGTTTGAAGAAAAATACGAGGATGACATATCCATAGAGGATGCAATCGATTTGGCCATTGATGGAATATATGAGGCAAACGGTGGAAAAGTAACACAGGACAGCATTGAAATATCCATCATTGATAAAGAAACCGCCAAATACGGAAAAGTTCCGGAGGATGAAGTGGAAGTCTACGTTAAAAAGCTTCTCGACAGGAAGGAAGAGGAAAGACTTGAAGCCGAAAGAAAGGCTGAAGAGGAACGCGAAGAAAAGGAAGCAAGAAAAGCTCAGCTTAAAGCAGAACGCCAAGAACAGGAAAGTCAGGAATCTGAAGAAAGCTCAACCGATGAAGAAACAAAAGAGGAAGACGATTCAGAAGACCAGACAGACGAATAGTGTTAAACAGTACTATTTACCCGACTGACCCCCCACTTATACCATTTTTTTATAGAATTTTTTTTCAACAATTATTTTTAATAACCATGTTTTAGATATTTATATATGAAGAAGAAATGAATAAAAATAATAAAAATGAGAACATGGTGATAATATGGTTAACGTTGACGATGCTGTCATAGCAAGACTTGAGTCATATGGTGAAAGATTTGAAATACTGGTAGACGCAGAGCTGGCAGCAGATTATAAAAGAGGACAAGACATAGCAATCGAGGATGTGCTGGCCGTTGAAGAAGTATTCAAGGATGCACATAAGGCAGACAAGGCATCGGAAGAAGCTATGGAAAAGGTATTTGAATCAACCGATGCCCTTGAAGTGGCGGATAAAATAATTAAGAAAGGCAATATCCAGATAACGGCCAATCAGAAAAGAAAGATGCAGGAAGAAAAGACCAAACAGGTCATAGCCCAGATTGCACGTGAGGCAATCAACCCTCAAACCAAGCTTCCGCATCCTCCTCAGAGAATTCAGAAGGCAATGGAAGAAGCGAAAGTTCACATTGACCCTATGAAATCCGTCGAGGAACAGATTCAGCCGACCGTAAAGGCAATACTCACGAAGATTCCTATCAGAATTGAAAAGGTCAAGGTAGCCGTTAAGATTCCGGGAACATATGCGGGCAAGGCATATTCCACGGTTTCCCAATACGGTAAGCTTGAGAGGGAAGAGTGGATGAACGACGGCAGCTGGATTGGATTGGTCGAAATACCGGGTGGCCTTCAGGATGAATTCTACACCGCACTAAGCGGACTTACGCATGGAGAAGTTGAAACGAAACTGGTAGACTAAGTGAGCAAATGTATTTTGTAGAAAACAAGGAAGTGGTCTTTCCGGGTTCATTGCTGACTGACAATAACCTGAAAAACGGGAAGGGTACTTTTAAGGATAACGGGAAAATATTTTCCAACATGATGGGATTCGTATACTTCGAAAGCGACAACGTATATGTTATTCCATTCAAGGATTCATACAGTCCGAAATACGGGGATCTGGTAATCGGAAGAGTAACCAATTCAACATATTCGTCATGGTCAATCGACCTGAACACGACCTATCACGGATATCTTCCGACGTCGGAGTTATGCGACAACAGTCAGCAGAATCTCTCTTCAATAATCAATGTCAAGGATATCCTGCTTTTGAGGGTTGCCAACGTTGACGAGATAAACAGAATCAAGCTGACGATAAGATCCCACGGCCTGGGAAAATTCAATCAGGGAGTTATCAAAAAGGTTAAGCAGCCGACGATTCACTTTTTAAGCGAAGAGAACGTTTTTGTCATTTCACTGATTGAGAAATACCTTCATGCCGATGTTATCGTTGCAAAAAATGGATTGATATGGATAAACTCCACTAAGGAAAATATTGATTATGTAATCGAGATTATTGACTTTATCGATGAAAATCCATTCATGCATAATCTCGTTAAGAAAGTGCAAAGTATTATAATTAATCCAAGAGGGAATTTGAGTGAATGATGAATTTTTACGGGAAGATGGACGTACCTACAATACTCTGCGTAACATGAAGCTGGAAGTGGGCGTGTTGAATAACGCCGACGGTTCGGCATATATCGAATGCGGTAACAATAAAATCATCGTGGGCATTTACGGTCCTAGGGAATTGTATTCCAAGAAACATTCAAAGCCGGATGCGGCAGTTTTACGATGCAAATACAACATGGCTCCATTCAGCGTGACGGAACGAAAAAGGCCGGGACCAGACAGAAGATCAACAGAGATATCCAAGTTGATATCCGAGGCCATCATGCCGAGCATATTTCTGGAAAAGTATCCGCGTGCATCCATTGACATATCCATTGAAGTTTTGGAAGCCGAGGGCGGTACCAGATGTCTTGGAATCATTGGAGCTTCGCTTGCATTGGCCGACGCCGAGATACCCATGAAAGATTTGATCAGTGCATGTGCCGTCGGCAAGGTGGATGACCATATAGTTCTTGACTTGAATGAAAAGGAAGATAAGGAAGGCCAGGCAGACATGCCCGTTGCCATAATGCCGAGAACCAGGGAAATCACGTTTCTGCAGATGGACGGCCATCTGACCGGACAGGAATTTGACGAAGCGTTGCAGCTTGCCTTTGACGGCTGTGAATTCATATATCAATTGCAGCAGCAATGCCTATACAACAAGTACAAGGGGGCAAAATAATGGTCAATATACTCTCACAGATATGTGAAGAAAACATCATCGACCTGTTGAATCAGGAAAAACGGATTGACGAAAGATCATTTGATGATTACCGGGATATAACAATCAACACGGATTACATTACGAAAGCCGAGGGTTCTGCAATGGTATCTATTGGAGCTACCACTGCCGTTGCCGGAGTAAAGGCCAGCTTGACGACCCCTTTTAGCAACTCACCGGATGAGGGAATTATAATCACCAATACCGAGCTTCTTGCGATTGCCAGCCGCAACTTTGAATACGGGCCGCCGAACAAGTTTGCCGTGGAAATTTCAAGAGTTGTCGACAGGACAATACGGGAGGCTCCGGTAATTGACTTTAAGGATTTGTCAATCGTAGACGATTCCACATGCTGGAAGCTGCACATCGACATTTACATATTGGATTTTGACGGAAACATCATGGATACGGCGTGTCTGGCGGCGGTATGTGCCCTTCTTACCACCAAACTTCCAAGGGTTACCACCGTTAACGGCGAGGTTAACGTCGACTACGATAACATGGTCAGCCTTCCCGTCAAAAACAGAAGCGTTCTATGCAGCATCGCCAAATTATATGGCCAATTGCTGGTTGACCCGTCTGCCGTTGAAGAATCTCTGATGGATACGAGCATTTCCATAGCATTTAGGGAAGACGGCAGTATCTGTGCCATGCAAAAATGTGGTCTTGACGTTTTGACCATTGAAGAAGTGAAAAAATCAATTAATATTGCATTTAATAAGAGCAGGGAATTATTTTCCATACTCGATAAAATAAAATGATTAACTATATATTAGATGAGATGCATATATAATTAATAGCTATATTATAAGGATAATGGATTTTAGGTATCCGTTAGATTAATTCCGAAATAATATTATTTTTAAAACTAATTATTGAAAAGTGCAGTATAGGTTCTGTAACTTTTTTAATTAAAGAACAAACAGTTATTTAACAACATTTTATAGGTTTTTGTTAGTTAATTAACGGTTATTATCTTCGAAAGATATTTAGAGCATAAAGAAAGATAATATGATTCAAATATAAATTATATAGGAAGGTGAAAAAATGGCAAGAAAAAGTAAAGTAGGATCTACAGGTCGTTTTGGTGCCAGATATGGTAGAAAAGCTAAAAGAACTGTCCGTGATATAGAAGACAAAATGCACAGGAAGCATATTTGTCCTAAATGTGACAGGCCTGGTGTAAAAAGAACCCATGCAGGTATCTGGAAATGTAAAAAATGTGGTAACGTATTTACCGGTGGAGCATACATACCTACTACACCAATGGGTAAGGTTGCAAAACGTAACATTACACGTATTACTGGAGGAGAATAAATATGTACAAATGCATTAAATGCGGACAAACGGTAGACATCAAGAAATACTCCGAATCAAAATGTCCTAAATGCAGATACAGGATTTTGTTTAAAGAAGTTCCTGTAGTTAAACGTACAGTTAAAGCCAGATAATTTTACTATTTTTTAAAGGAAGTGAATACTTCCAATAACCATTTTATTTTTAATTTCATATTCCATCAACATTAAAAGAGTTTTTTAAAATGATATACGCCATAAAGTCAGATTTGATTATTACAACCAGCAGAAAGCCGTCACAGATAACCCGTAGATTTGCCCAGTTTATCAGGCACTACTTCGATGCGGTGTACATAAACAGGGGAAAGATGAGCTTCAGAAAGGTAGTTAACTTTGCCAAACAGGAGGAAAACAGCCTGCTGTTGATATTGACCGAAACCAAGGGAAATCCCAGCAATATCGACGTCTATGATGTCCAAGCCGATGATGAAAATCCGATTGCAAACATTTACTTCAACATATCGCTTCCTTCACAGAACAATAGAATCAATGTCGATTCAAGTGAAATATTCTTCGTCAACAAAAGCAAATCATTGGATGAATTCTTCGACAACCTCACGGGGATTGATGCGAAGGAACATATTGAAAAGAATTGCATCATCATAACTGACGATGACGAAAACATGGCAAAGGCGATATTCATAGATAAAAACGGCCAGGACTGCAGGTACAAAGTCTACATCAAAGGATTTAATTTAAACGGCGATTAAAGTGTCAGGCATAGTAGAAAAAATCGAAACTGAATTTATAGTGGAATTTGACAGTGACAGTGACGCTTCCATAGTATACAATTCAATTTTACCCGAAATCGAGGCCGAAACGAATCAAAGGTCAATGACTGTCATGTCATTGGATTCCAACAGGATAATAATCAGCATCACATCAGGTGATGTCGTATCACTGCGTGCATCCATAAACTCATATGTCAGATGGATTAGCTTATCCGAAAAAATATTAAAAATATAATAGTAAAAAAAAAGATAAATATATAACGATAATATTTGCAAGCTCTAGTAAGTATATAAAAAAAATATTATTTTAACTTTGCATTATTAATTAAAAAAAAAGATTAACTTAGGTGATATAATGGAAAATCAACAGAATTTACAGGAACAGTTAAACCAATTCCAACAGCTTCAACAGCAGGCACAGGCTATTGCCATGCAAAAGCAGACAGTCGACATCCAAATGAATGAAACCAAAAAGGCATTGGACGAACTGTCAAAGACGGATGATGACAGGGAAATTTATAAGACTGCAGGTCCGCTTCTTATTAAAACGACCAAATCCGAAAGTGAAAGTGACCTTAAGGATTCAGTTGAAATGCTTGAATTGAGGAAAAAAACAATTGAAAAACAGGAAAAACGCATAACGTCCAAACTTGAAGAACTGCAGACCAACCTGCAAAGTGCTATGCAGCAAATGCAATAAGTAGTACCCACTACTTAAACATCTTTTTTATAACCTCCCACAACAAAAAAATTGTTATTTGACTTATTTTTCAAAATGAATTGCCGGAGATTAAATTATGAAAGCTTTAACCGAAGAAGAGATAGATGAAATAATAGAATTGGCGTATTCGACCGCTTATGATACTGTCGTTGAGGATATGAACAAGAAAGACTTTGAAAACATCAATATCGAAATCAAGTTGGACAGCCTTGAAGACGGCTTTGACATCGATATTGAAATTGGCCTGGACAGCGACATGCCCCTCGACGAGGACTTATCCGCAAAGGCCGTTGACAATAGCCTTAAGGCAATTGACGAATATATCGAAAAGAGAAACGCCTCTCTGGATGATTAGGATGATTATACCCGTAGTTGACATCAAAGACAACGAATGCGTAAGCGGGAAAAGTGGAAATAGAAAAAGCTACAAAAAACTCAGAAGCGTCTATGGAGAAAGTCCCCTTGAAATAGCAGAAAACCTGAAGAAGGCAGGATATGAATTGTTATACGTTGCGGACTTGGACAGGCTGGAAAAAACCGGAGACAATTCAGAGCTGATTTCACGGATAAACGGAATCATACCGGTACTTTTGGACAATGCAATAGAAAATGCAAATGACGTCGATAATAACCAAGAGATTTCCACATATGACATATTGGCTACTGAAAGCCTGATGAACCTGGATGACTTTGAAAGGATAATCGGAGAGTATCCCAACGACAGGCTAGTTGTTAGCATGGACATCAAGGATGAAAGACTTCTAATAGCTAACGATGAAATCGGCGTTGACGATATTATAGAATTGATAGATAACTCAGATATAGGATATGTCATCCTCCTGAACGTAAGCCGAGTCGGCACCAAGTCCTCCGATAAATCGCCGCTTGAAGAATACATACTTGAACGAATTAAGAACGTTGAATTTATCATGGCAGGCGGCATTACCCGAGAAGCCATCAAAAGGTACAATAACCAAAACATTAACAGTTTCCTGGTGGGAACCCTGCTTCATGAAGGAAAACTATAAGTGCAACCGGTAAAAAATATGAAAAAAAAGATACTTAATATAGGTAGCATTACGAAGGATACTGTAATAACAGGCAATAGTCAATATACCCAAATCGGTGGAGCAGTATATTATCAGTTGTCGACGTTGAATACTCTTAAAATTGATAGCGATTCGATTATATTGATGGGTGAAGATGAGCCTGAATTGCTTCGTGAAATTCCGTCTCAAGCAAACGTCCACCCCATCATAAGAAAAAATACCATGAGATACACCAACATCTACACTGACGACAAAAGACGCGTACAAAAGGCATACTTTCCAAAGGACACGATAGAAATAGAAGACCTCAAAAAGCTGGATATCAACCTGGAAGACTACTTTAAAGCAATACTTTCACCATTAAGTCCATATGAAATCGATTTTCCCCTGATAAAGTACCTTAAGGATGCGGATATTGAGACGACACTGCTGATACAGGGATACATCAGACACCCTGATAAATACGATAACGTCACCCACCATAAATGGGAAAACCATGAAAAATACCTCGAATATGCAGACATCATATCCTCCGACTATGAGGAATTCGAAACGGCATTCGACGTTAAAATAAATGATTGCGATATGAAAGCGTTCGTTGAAGAAAACTCGCTTAAGATGGCCATAGTCACCAAAGGCTCAGACGGTTCTGCAATATATACCAAAGACGACATAATAGAAATTCCCGCAGTAAAAACAGACAAAATCGTTGATTCCACAGGTCTTGGCGATACTTACATATCGGCATTTATCGCCAAAAAGGATGAAAGTACACTGTTTAATGCGGGTTTATACGCATCGATCTGTGCCAAAAACAAGCTTGAAAATAGGGGAGCACTTAAAACGTCAAAAAATAAAATAGAAAAAGAGTACAAAATCAGGTTAAATGATATTGGTCAAAATAACAAATGGAATTATGACGGCCAATAAAAACACCACAACACCTGCAACCGACAATTCCCTTTTATCGCCCAGCACCCCATTTATAATCAAATAGATACCTACAAGCGACAGTATCGTAGGAATAATTTCCGAATAGACAATAACTGACTGAACCATATAATTAACCTCCCACCTCTTTTGCATAACTGAATAATTTTTTCCCTTCTGAAAAGTTTTGCAAATCCAAACTTTTACAAATCCAATTAGTATATCTCTACTTTAAGATATATACAATTTTACCAATAAGTACACTCCTTATAAAATACTCATCAAATCGATTAATGAAGACAACTTCCTTACGTTATAGTTTTTCTCGTCAATAAATTTCTGCTGATCTTCGGTTAAGTCTGAGTTTATTATCATACTCTGAATACCCGCATTATAGGCACCCATAATATCGGTTTCAAAGCTGTTGCCGATCATCAGCGACGTACCGGCGGTTACGTCAAGCCTTTCCATGGCAATTTCATAGATTTCAGGGTTAGGCTTCTCCACACCCACCGATTCACTGGTTACCACATCATCAAAGAATGGATACAATCCCAGACGAACCAGCTTCTCCCACTGCTTCAATTGCTTACCGTTGGTTATGAGGCCGACCTTATAATCCTTGCTCTTAAGGTAGAGAAGTATTGAAAAGCATTCCGGCTCCAACTTCAGCATAGCAAATTTAGTATTGTGATAAGTAATAATACCATTTACAATAACCAATGGATCTTCATTGCCGTTTACTTCCTTCGTCAATATATTAAAGTGTTTGTCATAATTTGAACCTTTATCCTTAACGATATCCATCAAACGGGAATATCCTTCCTCTTCGGAGCATTGAAGTCCGTTGTGAACCATGGCCTTGACGGCCGCTCTGCGGGCAATAGCCGCAAAACCCGAAGTATCATATAACGTATCATCCATATCAAAAAATACTGCTCTTATCATATACTATATAATATAGCCTTTGAATTATTTATAATTATATTTTCAAAAAAAAATTCTTCGATAAAAATAGAAAGAAAAAGAAAGCAATCTACTCCAATTTGAACGAACCGTCCAATATCCGTTTTTTAAGTTCCATGGATATTTCAATTGCACGCTTCTTATCGGATTGCCTGCAGGTTACAGGAATCGTTCTGTCCTTGTCTTCGGCACGTATTTTGATGCTGCCCATGTTTATGGTAGGTACGCCTCTTGGACATACCGTTGCACAGTACCCGCAGCCGACACATAAGTCCATGTCTATAGTCTTATCCTTTCGGTATGCATTTACCGGACAGTAGATTTCGGGAAGACATGGTATGCAGCTAAAGCAGTTGTCCGGATTCGTCAACGGCCTGTAGTCGACGTCATCCCACACGGTATAGTCAACCGTATCTATAGGCAAATGCCTTCCCCTGATGTCGCATACCGGAAGCTTGATATCCTCATTGGTTACCTTGAGCTTTTCAAGAATATCGTCGTTCAATACGGGTATCGGTACTGCCACCGAGTTGAATATCTCCGGACCCATAGCGGTCTTGAATCCGCCCATATAATATGAATTCATATCCTTCAGGTTGGCCGTCAAAAGCAGGTTAGGCTTTTCTTTGGTACTTCTTGTACCGTTATCTATAATTCTACCTTCCGCACCGTTTAAAAGTACCTTTTTGGATTCGGTTATGACAGTCTGCTCGGGATCGTTTTCCAAAGGATTTATGTCCCCACAGCCTGAAAAGCTGAATGAATTATATGGACCTTCCATATCGGAGGCGTTGAATATCGACTTTACCGCCTTGGGCTTTGGATTCGTGAATGAATTGTAGTTTTTAAATGCCATTCTGGTACCTATTAGACGTGCCGTCGGCATGTCATCCAAGGTTACCGTATTAGTAAATACGTTGCCCTCGATATCGACGACCTTAACTTCAACCTCCCTGTTTTCAAGAAGATCCTTGATTAGAAATCCGCCCCCGTAATCCTTTATTGTAGTGCTATGATTGGTTCCGTATAAAAATACGTCGATTGTTCCCAGTAGCTCGTTTGGACATGGCCCCGGATATGCCTCTATGCCGTTGATGTAGACTTCCTTTGCCCTGTTGAATTCACCTGGCTCTGCTACCGGTATGTGAAGTAGTGCCGTTGTACCGCTCATGACACCGCTGGTACCGCAGGTAACCACGTCAACGTCATCTACCGTGAGCTTTTCACCATTTTTAAGTTTAGTTTTGAATTCGTCGGCTGTGAAAACCGCCGCTTCATTTGAATCCAGTTTATCTTGAATATCCTTTAATGTTTTAGTCATCAAATCACCCCGTAAGTTAAAGAAAATATTGGAAAAAACATTTTTTAAAGTCACTCGTTATTTGCGTTAACAATCCCCGTTAATATATAAGGTTATATCAAACATCACTTAAATAGTTGTAAATTGATTATTGAATAACGGATAATCCATAATTCACGATTAAAAAAAAAAAATAGTTGTAAAAGAGATA
>MUZY01000009.1 GCA_003266065.1 Methanosphaera sp. rholeuAM130 | reverse complement strand
GTAAGGGTAGTAACGCAAACAAGTGGTTTATTGTCCTATTTTGGTTATCTTAATCCATTTTCACTTGAAATATTAAGTTCTATTACTTTTGAAAATTTTATTCCTGCAGCAATAGTTATAGCTATTCCAATGGCTGTAGCACATCACTGGGATAGAATTGATGAACAAGAACTGTACAAAGATGAATATGTGAATTCATATAACATGGAAAATTATGCAATTACTGATGGCTATTTATCTTTCAGTATGCATGATTATGATGCGTATAATAATATAACCTATAATACTCCACAGGAACTGGAAGATAACAATAAGGTAATTAGAATTGCAATTGGGCGTTGTGGAAGTTTGGATTATTCTGATATGGTTGTTTATGATAATAATGGTAAGAGAAATTTAACAGAAGACGATATAGTTATTATAATGGAAGATATGACTCGATATATGATTATTATTTAGGGGGAATTTTATAATGGATTTCAAAGGTTATAAGTCATATGCAGATCTTTTCCTAATATTTATGTTGGTTCATTCATTTTATATGATAAATCAAATAGGAAATCCATTGTTCGTTGATGGCTTATTTAAATATTATTTACCATTTCTTCCAGTTTATTTCTTAAAAATATTTGGAATCACAATTGTTTATTGGACAAATAGTTATGTTGTTCTATTGGCGTTATTTCTTATTGGGTATAACTTTTTCAAAAGTAATAATATTAAAATGGTGAATTTTTCTTTGTATTATAAATATCTGCCTACTATTATTTCATTTTGTTCATCTTTTTTCTTTATTTATGGTTTGGGAAATATTTTTAATGGATTATATAAAAGGGGTATTGTTCAATTACTTCTGGGAGTGGTATTTGATGTTATGTACTTTTATTGGAGTTATTCCTATTGGGCTTTACCGTTCAATCAGTTTATAGGTAATACTGCTATTGTTTATTCTGGTATTTTACTGGTTTCATATTCAGTATATGTAACTTATGATACGGGTATTTGTACTTTATGTAAATATTATGATGAACATTATCCAAAGTTTTCAGGCCTTAACATTGATAATTAATGTATATGTTGTAAAATTGGGGGGAGGTGGTTTAGATATGAAAAAACAAAGAGATTCTTGGTTGATTTTGATGGGTATAACAACTTGTTCATTATTTGCCATTGCAGATTTAAAAACTTATTGTTATAGTGAATATGGTTATATCTCTTTCATGCCTTTGAGTTTTATAAAAGTAGGGGGAATTTTCTTTAATAACTATTGTTTTCATGCTACATTAGCAATAATATGGTTTTTAATTCTCCGTATTATATCAAACAGGGAAAGTGTTCATTTGAACTATCATGCATTGATTCCACCCATAATATCAATATTCGCTTCAATATTTTTTGTTGTCGGAGTTGGAAATGTAATTAATAAACTCTATAAAAGAGCGTTAATCCAGTTTATCATGGGTTTAATTTTGGATATAATGCACTTTTATCTGGTTATTGGCAGGTGGAACTTAAGTATGGACTTGTATTTCAATACACGATTATGGTCGGTAAGTTTAATCCTGTTGATTTACATGAGCTATGTAGTTTATGATACTTATCAATGTGCTTTGGCAAAAGAGTACAATGAACCGTATCCAAAGTTTATGGGTTTAAAAATAGATGGATAATCACATTGGATGATTTATAAAATTAAAATCTTGAAAAAAACCATGTTCTTTTGGATATAAAATAAGAGGATGGAAGAATTCCTTTTTAATTTTTTGTTAAAAAAGGTTTTATTGGGTGGAGAGTGGGTATTGAATTTCAATACAGCTCTAGATTTAAACAGTCACGGTTTTTGCCAGATTTCTTGGTCTGTCTGGGTTGTGCTTTTTTTCTATGGTAATGTAGTATGCAAGCAGTTGCAATGCTACAATATAGACTAGCGGTGCAAGAATCTCATCAACATCTGGATTAATCAGGATACACTCCTCTGATTTATCCTGTACAAGGTCATCATCTTCGGAGCAAACTGTTACTATTCTGGAGTTGCGTGCTTTTACCTCTTCCAGACTATTTAATGTCAGATTATGATCCTTGCCGGGAGGTATTATTGTTATTACAGGCATGTTGTTGTCTATTAATGCCAACGGCCCATGCTTCAGTTCACCGGAAGCGTATGCTTCTGCATGTATATATGATATCTCCTTCATCTTAAGGGCGGCTTCCAGTGCCGTCGGATATGAAAATCCTTTTCCTATATAGAATAATTCATTGGCATATAAGTATGTCTTTGCCATGGATTTTATAATTTCACTGTTTTCAAGAATGTCTTCAATATACTCCGGTACTTTATTTAATTTATCCAGTAATTCTTCATTATTTCCCAGCAGTGCTGCTATCATGTACATTACCGTTACCTGTGCCGTATACGTTTTCGTTGCGGCTACGGATAATTCCGGTCCTGCTTTTGTAAGTATGGTGTAATCGGCTATTTTGGTCATTTCTGATATCTCAACATTTACTATTGCAAGTTTTGTCGGACCTTCGATGGAGTTCAATGCTTTTAGGGTATCGGCGGTTTCACCTGACTGTGACATTCCAATAAGCAGAGTCTTTTCATCCATTATATTCAATGAATGAGCAAATTCCGATGCCAATACTACGTTTGTTGGGATTCGGGCTTCAGATTCGATAATATATTTTCCGCTTAATGCTGCATGATAACTGGTTCCGCATGCTACAATGCATATCTTTTCAATTTCACCGATATCGTCCAGTATTTCCTTTATTTCATCTATCTGCAATAGGGTTCTTCTAACGGATTCCGGCTGATCATGTATTTCCTTTAGCATGTAATGTTCATAGCCATTTTTTTCCACCATTTCAGGAGTCCAATCTATTTCTATGGGTGTTCTGAACATTATATTGTCATGTTCGTCGTGGATTTCCAGTTTTTCTTTCGTGATTACCACTATTTCCTTTTTATTCAATTCCATTATTCTATTGGTATATTTTATCATGGCCGGTATGTCGGATGCCAGGTAGTATGAACCATCCTTTTGTCCCAGTACAAGTGGTGAATCTTTTCGTGTTGCCACTATCTTGTTGGGTTCTTTAGCACTTATTGCAACAATGGCGTAACTTCCATCCAACAATTCAATGCATCTGCGAAGTGCATGTTCCAAGTCCGATCCTTCGTCCATGAATTTTTCTATTAGGTGTGAGATTACTTCTGTATCGGTTTGTGATATGAACTTATGACCTTCAGAGATAAGTTTATCCTTCAGTTCGCTATAGTTTGTGATTGTTCCGTTGTGTACAACCGCTACCGTTTCTTTTTCATCAAGATGAGGATGTGAATTTAGTTTGGATGGTTTTCCAACAGATGCCCATCTGACATGTGCTATTCCATAGTTGCCCGGCATATCAGCCAAATTCAGTGCTTCATCTACTGTTTCTATATATCCTTCATCCTTTTTCACATGTATCCTTTCGTCGTATGTTGCCAGGCCTACTGAATCATAGCCGCGGTATTCAAGTTTCTTTGCACAGTCCAACAATACAGGTGCTGCCTTTCTGTTATCATTAAGCATACATCCTACTATTCCACACATATCGTTTCACCTTCCTATATTAATATCATTTTAATTGAATTGTATCTTATTGATTATCTGATTATAACATTTATTATATATTGCATTCTTAATATAGTCTGTAAAGTAAAATCTTTAAAATCCGTCAAGTGACAACTTAAGCTGAAATTGTTAAAAGTATATGGATTATGATGCGATATGAAACGATATTATATTACTTTTTTTCACAAAAATCTTATTAAATATATTAAATCTTTTTCTTTCAAGGCTTTATATCAGATTTATGTCATATTATAGTATATAAAATGTTTTGCATGCTGGAAAAAACCTCTATATTATTCCACATCATTACGGGCATAACGTCATTATGGGTGTATGCCATAATTAACGGAGTAATCTCATATTGGTTCTGATTGAAATAGTCATATCTGAGTCAATCAGGGTATTGATCCACAAACGGATTCAATTACCTTTCTCCATTATAATTATTGAAAAAGTCCTATTTACATATAATAGGTAAGATGTCGAAGGTTATTATAAAGTGGGGTGAATATTTGTTAGAAGAATATTTTACAAAACAAGTCAATATGATGTATGAACATTTCAATAGTCAAATGGCAACAAGAAAACTCTTCAAAGTAGACATTGGATGGGATGAGCTATGGAAATTATATCTGGACAATATTCCAAGTAAAATAAATCCAATATACAGTACAAACAATGAATATGAATGCAGTGCCTGTCGCCATTTCTTCCATAAGGCATCCAATATAGTTGCGGTGGATGAAGAAACCTATGAATACATAACGTTATTTGGATGCGAAAGGGTACCGGAACTTGAAGGGGTATTTGAAGTACTGGACAAAAAGATAGCAAAAGCACGGATAAGGGAAAGATTCCTGTCCGATTCCGAAAGATTAGGAACCAAGGAAGACTATCATATTCTGAAAGATGGCACCATACTCAGATATGATCACTTCTATTTGGACATACCCGAAAAATATATGGGTACTCACCGTGAAATAATGGAATCACGTGCCGATAGGAAGATCTTGGAGGATTCCACATCATGCATTTCAATAGACGCGGTTGATACGGTACTGGAGCTAATCGAAACGGATAGCATATACAGGGCAACGGAATGGAAAGATGTCCTGAATAAATTCAGAAAATACCTTAAAGAACATGAAAATATCAGTACTTCTAATATTGATAGGTATTACTGGGTAAAAAGCGTTGAATTAGGATCAACCATATCCAAAATCAAAAATCTTAGTATGGGTGTAATGTTAACCGATATTACGGAGGGCATGCCACTAGAAGATGCCGTAAACAAGTATGAAAAAATAGTAGCACCGACAAATTATAAACGGCCCAAACCAATACTGACCAGGCAAATGATTGAAAATGCACGTCAAAAAATGGATGAACTGGGTTACTTGGACAGTATACCGCGTAGATATGCTAATCTGACAGACATCAACATCAATGACATATTATTTGCAAATAGGGATGTAAAACAGGTACTTGGAAGTTCTGATGGAATATTTGATAAACTCAATCAGTTTGTCATGAATAAGAACAAGAACTTTGACAAGCTGCAGGAAATCAAGTTGAATGAATTTGTTGAAAAAGTACTTCCAACGGCAACAGAAGTGGAACTCTACATGTCATATAATATGGGAAGAAACTTCGTATCTCTCATTGCACCAGTAAATCCCGATGCCGTCAGCATGTTCAAGTGGGATAACCCATTCAGCTGGACATACATCAACAACCTGGCAGATAGCCTCATGAAACAAAGGGTTAAAAAGATGGGTGGAGATGTGGATGTTGACCTTAGATTTTCAATACAATGGAATACGGGACGATGGGATAAAAATGATTTGGATGCACATTGTACAGAACCTGATGGTAATGAAATATACTTTGGGGACATGAAAAGCGACAAGACAGGTGGCTGGCTTGACGTGGATATAATACATCCTGAACGTAACAAATCGGCAGTCGAAAACATTCAATACAAGGACAAGTCCCTGATGAGCAGGGGCGAATACCTATTCCGTGTACATCAATACACATATCGTGGTGGGAATGATGGTTTTACCGCTGAAATAGAATTTGATGGAAGAATATTTAATTTCACATATCCATTTAAGCTATATGACAAGGAATATGTTGATGTGGCAAAGGTAACATTGAATGATGATGACCAATTTGAACTCGAAAGTATGCTTGATTCACAGTCATCAAACCAGAAGGAATGGAACATAAGCTACAATACATTCGTTCCGGTATCGCTTATCTGTTACAGTCCCAACTACTGGGGAAAGAATAATGTGGGAAACAAGCACATATTCTTCATGCTGAAGGGCTGTGTCAATGAGGATACTGCAAACCCATGGTTTAACGAATTCCTTAACAGTGAATTGATTGAGCATAAACGTGTTACCGAAGCGTTATCCTCAGTCACAAGTGTTGAAGAAAGTGAGAATCAGCTAAGTGGGGTTGGATTCTCATTAACACAGAGAAATAAGATTACCGTCAAGGTAATAAGCAGAAACGTTGAAAGAATATTCAATGTAATCATATAATAAAAAATGAGCTATCCGTTATATTTAATGGAGTTGATTGGAATGAACAGCATATGGATTGAATCACTGGAAAACAAGTATAGATTTGAATTTAAAGGATTAATAAATGTTGAAGATTTGTTTGATCTTAATTTGGAAGACTTGGATAAGATTTATAGAAATCTTAAAAACGATGAAAAGCAACTGCAGGGGGATTCTCTTCTGGACAAAGAGGACAATCCAAGATTAACTGAAGTTGAAACGAAGATTAAGATTGTTCAAAGTGTCTTCAAAATCAAGGATGCAGAGATTAAAGCTAAACAGCAGGAAATCATTAAGAATGCACGTAAGCAAAAAATCCTATCAATCATTGAAGACAAACAGGATCAGGAACTGTCAAAAAAATCAATAGAAGAACTAAGGGAATTATATGATGAACTTTAAGTATTGGATAGTTCATTCAATATTTATTGTATATCCTATTAACCCTTATCACTTTCTTTTTATGAAAGATTCTTCTTTAATTCCTATATATAATATAGGAGCCAATATTATAATATGAAGATGGAAAGTTCCTACTGAAATTTCTTTCCATTAAAAAAACTTCCTATAGAAGCTAATAATGCTTTAAAGTAAATACAATTTATTAGGGTAACTTGGTGGAGCGGTTGAACACACCAGAACTTTGATAATATAAACCGGATTCTGGGGCATTAGTTGCCGTCATAGGTTCGAATCCTATAGTTACCACTTTCTAAAAATATTTTTTCAGTGATTAACTTAGAATCTTTAATTTTTATCAGATTTTTGCTTTTTTTAGAATAGATTTAATCAGAGAATTTTTAAAAAAATTTTTTAAATAAAAATACTGATTTATGGGTGTTATTTTTTCCTGAAAGCTCTTTACAGATTTTAATTTTTTTTCGATAAATATTTATATAAATTTTAATAAACAGACTTTCATATAGAATTTAATGAAAAATATCGTCATTAGATTCTGTTTGGTTCAAAACTCTTTTTTCTTTTTAATTCTGTTTTCGTTCTTTAAATTTAAAAATAATGCCGAATAAATTTTAAAAAATTTTTACTAAGTTTATAATATGGATTAAACTATAATATTTCATGAAATCAAAATAACTTATAATTCTGCTATTGTGTTATATCTTTCAAAAAGAGATGAACTGTTATAAGATGCATTCTGTGAAGTAAGGTATGGGAATAGTAAACTGGGAGGAAACTATGCAAAATAAACCTATATTCGCAGATACTGATTGTTTAAGTTGTTTATCATAATCAATAGAACTGATATTCTGGAAGAATTATATGAGCATATTACAATTCCTAGATAGGTATATGAAGAATTTTTAAAGGCTTCATTTGATATTAAAATAGAGAATATTTCGTATATGTTCTATTGTTTTAGATTTTTTTAGGGAATTAATTCCTTATTTTTTGAATTTTTTAGGGAATTATTTCCTTATTTTTAAATATTTTTTGAGGAATTATTTCCATAATTATATATATTATAATAAATATAATATCATTAAAAAACATAATGGATTTGGAAATGATGGATGAATATCAAATTAGAAGTTATTTAATGAATTTATTAAGGATAACTCCCCAATCAGTTAAACTTATCTTAGAAAACAATTATGAATATTTAAAACGAAGGGATTTGTATTTCGAGTTAAAGGATTATTTGGATGAATTCATAGATAAACCTAACCAAAATAAATTTTTTGTTGTTCCAGGTTTAAGGGGTGTAGGTAAATCAACCATGATCTATCAATTATATGATTATTTACTGAATACTAAGAAGATAGCATCTAATAAGATCTTGTTATTGGACTTAGAACAGTTGAAATATGAGAAAAACCTCAAGATAATGGATTATTTCAATGTTTTTATTAAACAAATCAATGAAAAATATTATCTTACAAATGAACCGTTATTTATCTTTGTTGATGAAAGTCAATATGATGCAAAATGGGATTGGGCTGGAAAATTAGTATATGATGAACATGTTAATGTATTCATAATATTTACAGGATCTAATGCATTAAATTTATCCTATAGTGCAGATGCTG
>MUZY01000219.1:26408-26698 GCA_003266065.1 Methanosphaera sp. rholeuAM130 | reverse complement strand
GGCTGATTGGTAACGCTTAAATTCCAGTCGGATTCTTCATAAACCTCGGTAGGAACCTTGGCTCCTCCGACAATGACGAGCTTATCCCGACCATTGTCCCTAATATCCGGTATTACATCACATACCTGCTTTCCATACATGGTCAAATGTATAACTTCAAAGCCATTTTCCTTATGCTGTCTGATAACCCGCATATAATTCTTGTCGTACTCGACCTGGAAGTCTCCCCCCCAATTGTCAACTATGCGTTCAACGGATTCAATGATATGATTATCCTGCTGTCCGCTTAG
>MUZY01000219.1:22679-26315 GCA_003266065.1 Methanosphaera sp. rholeuAM130 | reverse complement strand
CATCCAAAGTTTCTCTGTGCAATAAAGGACATCATAAATCCCGTGAATATGGCGACAAATGCTACGACAATCCCTGCAATACCAACCAATAAATAGCCCATAATTGATATGACCACCAGATTCGCCAAAAGTATCTTGAAGTTCATACCATCCTTTATCTGCCTGCCTATACCTTTGGAATCATCATCACCGTATAACATGCTTGTTATCATGGAATATTTGCTGCATGTCTCTGCCAGCAAAATAACCTGCAATAAATGAGCGTAGTCTATTGACGAATATGCCGCAACGGTAATAATTGCAACCAGGAAAAATGCTGAGATACCTCCTGTTCCCACCATAGAATCTCTCATTATATCAAGACGTCTTTTGGCATTCCCATGTGCCATGAGTCCATCACCCATATCCAATACACCGTCAAGATGATTGAAACCCGTAAACCATAATATGAATGCATAAACAAGTGCCGATGTCAAAAATGGAGTAAAATGAAATATGTAAATTAGCACATAAGCAAATATCATTGCTACAAATCCAATAAATAACCCAACATACGGCCATAGCATTACGGATCCGGCCATCTGTTCAATAGTAATGTAACGCGTAATGGGTATTCTGGTGGAAAATGAGATTATTCCCAAAAGACCATTGACGGAAGGTCTCAATGAATTACTTAAGTGTTGGTTCAAACTGTTATCCATATCATCACCGTTAAATATTTTTTTTAAAATCGATTTTATATTTTGACTGTAATATCTTAAATCGTATCCTGATAAATCATTAATCTGAATAAATATTATTTTAAAGATACACTTCATTAATTAGATATGTATTTAATAGCTTAAATTATTAACGGATAACCAGTCCGGTATAAGAAGTAAGATTCAATTCATGCAAATGAGAAAAATCATGCCGTTATATTATCTAAAAAGCATTAGAATCTTTTCCAAATCCATCAGTACTGTCATTTCCAAAAAAAAGTGAAGGATATGATTGTTACATGAAAATTTTGGAGACCAATAAAAAAAATTATTCTAAATGTGAAAAAAATATGAATAAAAAAAATAAAAGATAATATACAAGCAATAAAAAGGTTGATAAAAATGGTATTAATTATAGATGCTCAAACATCAGGAATAGCGGGAAATATGTTTATAGGTGCTTTTATAGATTTAGGGGCAGATAAGGATAAAATTATTAAAGTCGTTGAAGATTATGCATCGGAATTTGGGGACATATCCATAAGTATAGAAAAAAAGCCTAAAAACGGGATAATGTCAACATATTTCAATATTCAAACATCAGACCGCGAACATAGACATTACCATGAACTGATAGATAAAATAGATGAAATAACCAAAAGGAAATATCCGGAAGATAAAACCGTCAAAAACAGTATTTTATTGGCAAAAAGAATATTCAAAACAATTGCAGTTGCCGAATCAAAGGTACATGGAATAAAACTGAATGAATTGCATTTCCATGAAGTTGGATGTGCCGATGCCGTGGCGGATGTTATCGGTGCCTCCTATGCATATTACCTGTTAAATCTGGATAAGCAAAAGGTATACTCATTGCCTGTAGCCGTAGGCTCAGGTACTGTGAAAACAAGCCATGGAGTATTGCCCGTACCGGCTCCGGCAGTTTACAATATCCTGGAAGATGTACCTACCGTGGGCAGCCTAGCCAAATGTGAAATCGCCACGCCGACAGGTTCAAGCATACTTGTAAATATAACGGAAGAATACGTGGACTCAATACCATTAATCCACCATAAAAAGATTGGATACGGTGCAGGCACAAAGGATTTGGAAGTATTGAATGCATTGAGAATAATCAAGGCCGATACCATAGGTCAAAAAGACAGCATTTCCATTCTCGAAACGAACGTTGATACGCTCAGCGGGGAAGTGCTTGGAAGCCTCTTTGACAAAATGCTTGATGAAGGAGCTAGAGACATAAGCATCAGCCCCACAATCATGAAAAAGAATAGGCCTGGACATATAATTAAAATTATAGCAAAAAACAATGACGTTGAACATTTATGCGACGTTTTGATGCAGGAAACCGGTTCACTGGGAGTCAGGATTATTCCGGAGATACACAGGTCAGTAGCAAGAAGGGAAATAGTGACAAAAAAAGTCAACATCAACTCGGTTGAATATGAAGTCAACTATAAGGTAGGCTATATACATGACAAGCTCATTACCTGCCGCCCAGAATATGAAGACGTCAAATTGATATCCCAACAGACAGATATCCCAATAAAGGACTTGGAGAACTATCTAAAAAACAAATACAGAATAGATGATTTAAATGAGTAAAGCCAAAGCAATTGCAGTTTTGTCGGGAGGACTTGATTGCTGTGTTGCGACAAGCATCTACAGTGATGATTATGACATTACGGCAATAACATTCAATTACAATCAAAAAAGCTTAGATGAAGAGATTAAAGCCGCAAAACGCATATGCGAAAAGTTCAATATGAAACATGTGATTATCGACCTGCCATGGCTAGCCGAAATAAGCAATTCGTCATTAAATAGCGATGAGGAAGTACCCGAGGTCAGCCTAGAAGAATTGGATGACGAACAAAAATCATTGGAAAATGCTAAAAGCGTATGGGTTCCTGCCAGAAATACAGTTTTTTGCAGTATAGCATTAAGTTATGCCGAAAGCATCAATGCACAAATAATAATTGTGGGATGGGACTATGAAGAGGCCGTTACCTTCCCTGATAATTCCAAAGAGTATCTTGAATCATTCAATAAAACCATTGAATATGGTTCATTTGATGATATTGAAATTAAAGCACCCCTCATTGACATGAACAAAAAGGAAATAGTCAAAAAAGGTTACGAAATCAATGCTCCTATGGAGTTGAGTTATTCATGCTACAACGGTACACATAATCATTGCGGATTATGTGAATCATGCAAGCGTAGAAAAAGAGCCTTTGAAGAAGCAGGACTGGATGATCCGACGGATTATATTAACTGAAGGAGCTGTGAATATGGATATTGATTATGAAGTTAAACGTATGACAAAAACGCTTGAGACCGGTGAATTTTATGACGGCTTTTCAAACTTTGATTTGGTGCAAAGCTACTGTAAGCAGTGTCCGCGATACGATACTAATTACTCGTGTTCGCCATTGGACATTGACATTAAGGAGTATATCCTCAGTTATGAGTACATTGACATTACCGTTACCCAGTTATTCTTTAAAATAGAGGATTACGAGAAAGACTATACGAAAGAGGAACTTAATGAAGTTTTGAACAATTCCTATTATCAGGAAAGAAAGAAGACCGTTGATGAAATAATTAAAAAAGAAAAAGCATATTCTCACGCCGAAAGCATAACAGGACCATGCAACCATTGTGCGGCCGACTGCAAAAACAAGTACGACAAATGCATACATCCCGAAATCAGACGCTATTCACTTGCATCGTTAGGCATCGACAGCAAGAGGATACTGAAGGAATTATTCGATATAGAACTGCTTCCCATTAAAGGTCAGCTTCCCAAGTACCTCAATAACATCTCATCATTACTCTATGACAGAAATTAGAATAAAGAGATAACTTAAAATTTAAAGATTTGAAATTAATATAAAATATTTGAAATTAGAAA
>MUZY01000219.1:6559-22673 GCA_003266065.1 Methanosphaera sp. rholeuAM130 | reverse complement strand
AAAAAAAGAAGAAAGGAAGTTTATTCTATAACCATTAAAACCGATCCTTTCTCTACAGTATCCCCTTCGGAAATCAGTATCTCGGTTACTTTTCCAGCCCTATCCGTTTTGACGTCATTTTCCATTTTCATTGCTTCAAGAACCGCTACCGCATCTCCCTCTTCAACAGTATCTCCAACTTTTACTTTAAGTTTAACAATCATGCCCTGCATCGTAGAGTGAAGTCCGTTTTCGACTGATGATTTTACTTTACCGCTGTCCGGTTCCATTTCCATATAACCTGTCGGAAGCACTTTTACGTTGAATACTTCGCCGTCTATTTCCACGTCGTATGCGTTTGGAATATTTGATGATGTGTAGTTTGTTTTTGGTTCAGGTATTTCTTCAGCAACAGCTTCGCCTTTGAGGAATTTTTCTGCGACAGTTGGATATAAGGCATAGGTTAATACGTCTTCCTCTTTAGTGTATAAATCCTTTTCCTTGACCTCTTTACGTGCAGATTCCAATTCCGGTTCCAATAAATCTGCAGGTCGGCAGGTGATTGGTTCTTCATCACCTAACGCTTTTTTATATAAATCCATATTTATTTCTGCAGGTGCTTTACCGTAAGCTCCTTTCAAGTATTCTTTTACTTCTTTGGTGATATTTTCATATCTTTTACCCATCAATACATTCATTACAGATTGTACACCAACTATTTGACTTGTTGGAGTAACTAACGGTGGATATCCCAAATCTTTTCTTACATGTGGTATTTCATTTAGAACTTCTTCATACTTGTCTATAGCATCCTGCTGTTTAAGTTGAGATACGAGATTTGAAAGCATACCTCCAGGTACCTGATATCTCAATACATCAGTGTCTACCTTTGATGATAAAGGATCGAATAATCCCTGATATTTTTCAGCCAACTCTGCAAAGTAGTTTTTAACTATGTTTAACTGTGCCAAGTCGATACCAGTATCATATTGGGTTGATTGTAATGCAGCTACCACACTTTCGGTTGGCGGTTGTGCTGTTCCACCTGAAAATGGTGAAATTGCAGTGTCAAGAAGATCCACTCCCGCTTCAATTGCTGCCTGATAACTCATCAAAGTCAACCCACTGGTGCAGTGACTGTGTAAGTTTACATCCAAACTTGTCTGTTCCTTTAAAGCGATTACCAAATCTTTTGCCATCATAGGTGTTATTAATCCAGCCATATCTTTGATTGTTATAGCATCACAATCCATAGCCTCCAATTTTTTAGCGAAATCAACATATGATTCTATGGTGTGAACTGGACTTATCGTATAACTTATTGTTCCCTGCACATATGCTCCCTGTGCTTTAGCTGTCTTGATAGACATTTCCATGTTTCTTGAATCATTTAACGCGTCGAAAATCCTGAATACATCTATACCATTTTCATATGATTTTTCAACGAATTCCTTTACAACATCATCTGCATAGTGTTTGTATCCTACAAGGTTTTGTCCCCTTAATAACATTTGTAACGGCGTTTTCTTTACATTTTCCTTGAATAATCTAAGTCTTTCCCATGGATCTTCATTTAAAAAACGAATACATGAATCGAAAGTTGCTCCTCCCCATGCTTCTAATGAAAAATATCCGACCTTATCCATTTCTTCGATAATTGGAAGCATGTCCTCTGTTCGCATTCTAGTAGCGATTAATGATTGATGAGCATCTCGTAACGCAGTTTCAATTATTTTCACTTTTGCCATTATGCCACCTACTAAATTTGTTATTTATATTATAGATATTTCTTTTTTTTACATCATACTATTATATATTATATATATTTATTAAAAGTAATATATTAGTTTAATCTTTAACCTGTAATATGGAAAAATTATTTTTTAAATTACTGCTTTTGAAATATAAAATAAATGAAAAATAGTGTTGGATGTGAAAAAAAGATTGTTAGATAGTTTGATATCTATTTTAATCTTTTACCTGTAACAGGTTTTTTATTTTGCCAACTGTATCTTCTTAATCTGCTGGATCTACCGAATCCACATGAAGCACAGAATTTTTTATTTGGGTTGTATGCGTTTCTTCCACATCTTCTACATCTGATATGATTTTTCTTATTACGTTTCCCAAATGATGGTGTTCCTTTCAAGTGTAATTCCTCCAATAATTATGTTAAATAAATAAATAGAAAATCCCCTATAAAAAGGTAAAAAAGAGGGAATAGACTCATCCTATTCCTAATAATTACGTACATTCAACAAAAAAATAGTTGAAAAACAATTTAAAATAAGGACGATTAATTAATAGATGTTACTACTAAGGTGTCCTTTAATATGCCTATCCTGGTGATATATATACGATGTTATCTCCTCGAACTAAAACAACGCCTAATCTACGAGTGGATTCACCATCTTCGAGTTCTTCGGCATCGTTAAGTACTAAATTCATGTGCATGTCAAAACTTTGCAATGCTCCTCTGAATTCTTTTCCACCTTTAAGTTTAATAAGTACTTGAGAATTTAATGATTTTCCTAATGCATCTAGAGGTCTAGATGTATTGTTGTTATTTTTTTGGTCATTCAAATTAATCACCTTATCAATAATATATTTATTTATTTATTTTAGATTATATATAAATGTATCTATCTCTTTCCCGAAGATTTTTATTATCAAATAAAAATAGTTTTACAAAGCTGAAATTAAAAATTACAAAGCCATATTCCTATTTGAATAATAATAGCATAATATTCATGTTAATCCCCATTAAAAATATTTGCTATACTCGATAAATTCTTTCCAATTTATTTCGGGTATTGAAATGAATTCCAGAAAGTGTCACATTATATTTGCACTCTTCAAGTGAAAACAATAGAATTATCCATAACCATCTTTAAAATTTCTAATAAAAATATATTATACTTGAAGGATAAAGATATAATCTAAAAAAATAACAACAAAAAAAATTATTATTCATATGGAAAATAGGTAAGTGAATCTATGAAAACAAAACAGCGTTATTTCCTAAAAAACAAGAAAATTAAAGAAATCAAGAAAGAATTAGGTAGTTATGAGTACCTCATCCCTAAAAAAGCACAGGTGGAACTTATAAAAATAGATGATATGCCCGACATATTGCTTGTCAACAATCAACCGTTGATAATGCAAACTGAAGAAAGGACAATACCGACATTAAAAGCTGTTGTAGATAAGGAAATTACTGAAAAATATGCCAAGGTGGATATGGGTGCTATTAACTTCGTTATCAAAGGAGCCGACATCATGTCACCGGGAATAGTCGACGCAGATAGAAGCATCCAAGCAGGCGAAACAATAATAGTAATTGAAGAAGGTCACAACAAGCCATTGGCAATAGGAATCAGTCTTATTTCAGGTGAAGAAATGATTGAAAACGATAAGGGCAAAGCCATAGAAAACCTTCATTACGTTGGAGATCAAATATGGGACTTGAACATCTAGGTGGATATATGGATAAAAGTATTGAAATGAAATATTCCTCTGGCAACGTATTGTCAGATAAAATACATAAGATTGGACTGATAGCTCTCGGTTCCCATAGGGAAAACCATGGAAGCTGTCTGCCAATAGATACTGACTCCAAGATAGCATCCAACCTAACCTTGAAAGTTGCGACGGATACAGGTGCCACATATCTTGGCATATTCTATGCGGCCACGGAATATGACTATGTAAAGCACGGCTGGCACTTGGATAAGGACGAACTTATTTACGGTCAGATTATACCCCAATTGAATAACGCACGCAAACTGCTTGATTTGGATAGTGTCATTATAGTAAATGGACACGGCGGAAATAATTTAATAAAGAACAATATTAATATAATAGAAAAAGAATGCCGGTTAAATATAATTTTCAACAACTCACTTATAGAAAATGAAGGACCTCATGCATGTACCGGTGAATTGTCCATGGGCAAAGTGTTGAAAATTACCGACGAGAATAAATTCGATATGCATCATGATTTTGATAAAAACCCGGAGGTTGCCATGATTGGATTGAAAGAAGCACGTTCAAACAACAAAATAATTGATGAAGAAGCAAGTTTCGTTGAAGAACACGGCATGAACATTGATGAAAAACTCGGCAAAAAGCTGTTGAAAGATGCCTACAATAGCGTAATGGAAGACATAAAAAGAATATTGAAAGACAATTACAGTTAATTATTTCCCCTGTTCTATCCTTTTTATTAAACGATTGCAATTTTCACTGACCTTCTTATTGTTGAACGCGTAAGCTATTCTGGATATTGCCTCCAAAGTCCTGATTACCTGATCGAGCCACGTGAAGATATCCCCCGGATATATGTGTATCTCATATAATGACATGAACTCTTTGGTTATTCTATTTGGACTCCAACCCTGAAGTCTTCTTTTTATTATTTTATGGGATATGTTCCTTTCAAGACAGCTGCAGAATGGTCTTTCCTTACACTTACAGTCCATGAAATCAATCTGCATGGAAAGCATCTTATCAACATACTGCGAGTCAAGTCTTGCAAGAACCTCCCCTGACGTTAAGATGGTTCGTGTAGAATCTGCAAATAACCTTGTGCTGACATTTGTTTTAATTGCCTTGGAAATGCTTGCAACCAATCTGTTACTTATGTATGCACTGTCAAATGCCTCAATAGATTCTACTGTAAGAAGAGGATCCTGATTGATATGTTTTCTAATGTATTCGGCCTTAGGTATTTCCAAAAAGGACATTGAAACTGCACGACCGTACTTTGTAGGAAGCAACACCGATTCGTTATGATTAGGACTGCTAATCATTTTTTTATCGTGCAAGAGATTGATTACCTCCTCGAAGAGTACGGGAGTTTCCAAGCGTTTATATTTGGATTCGAGATTTCTGATATCCACATTTTTGATTGATGAAATATCGGCAAGTACCTGTTCATACGCATCAAGTTCATTGTATTCCACATTGATATCATCAACATCACTTTCAAGCAATTTCATAGCCATTTCCTCTTCGGATACACTGTCGTATTCCTTTGATATTTCCGGAAGCAGGAAAACCTTTCCGCGGTCATGAAATGACGGTCTGCCGGCACGTCCGAGCATCTGTGAAAAATCATTGTTCGTCAGCCACTTGTTACCCATACGCAGCGTTTCAAACAGCACCTGTGCTGCGGGAAAATCCACGCCGGCGGCAAGTGCTGCCGTGGTAACTACTGTGGATATCTTTTGATTTGCAAAATCCTTTTCAATTTTAACCTTTTTGGAGTAGGATAATCCTGCATGATACGCTGCGGCCGTCAAACCCCTCTTTTGTATTTGTTGGGTTATCGAATGGGTTTTTCTACGTGAATTTGTGAATATTATCGTTTGTCCATGATATCCCTTGGACGATATCGTATTGAATTCCTTCTTTGATAGGCTTGCAAGCAATGAATTCTTTTCATACTCGTTTTTGGTAAATATCAAATGACGCTCCAGAGGTACGGGTCGTTGATCATATTCAACAAGTTTCATCTTGAAGTTGTTTGCTATCTGTTTGGAATTTTTTACAGTAGCGGACAAAGCTATTAATTGAGCCTTTGGAAATATTGCAATTAATCTGTTTACCAATCCATTTAATCTAGGACCACGTTCCTCATCGTCGAGCATGTGAATTTCATCGATTACGACACATCCGATGTTTTTTAATTCATCATATTTTGCCGAACGCAGCATGAAGTCCAATCCTTCATAGGTTGCAACTATAATATCCGCATTCTTTGCTGATTTGTTTGCAATGGTAAGTTCATTTTTTGCCTTTATTCTGTTGGATCCTACCTTAATTGCCACGTTTAATCCCAGAGACTTATACTGTTTTTTGAAGTCCCTGTATTTCTGGTTGGCAAGAGCAACCAGAGGCGTTAGGTATATGAACTTCTTGTGATTCATAGCTTTCGGTATCCCTGCCAGTTCACCCACAAGCGTTTTACCTGATGCGGTAGCCGATACGACAAGCAAATTCTCGCCTTCAAGCAAACCCGCATTTAATGCCAATACCTGTACTGGAAGAAGGTGCTTTAATTTTTTTGAAAGAATATTCTTGAATCTTTTTGGGATTTTGAGATCGTTAACCTTAATCTTTGGATATTTGTGTTTTTTAACTGTTATCTTATCGTATAAGGTCAAATCCTCATTTTTGATTGGATTGAACTTGGGATCAAACACTTTAAGTACCTTTTCCAAGTCATGTGTCTTGTCAAGCAATTTCTTGAAATTTGGAAATGTTGCTTCCTTATATCCGCGCAAATCCATTATCCTATGTATTTCATCCTCTGCACAGGATTTGCATATGTATTCATCATATAACTTATATGATGCTGATTTTTTCAGTAATGTTATGTTGCCGCTGAAGGTACAATGCCTGCAGATTTGTGTGTATTTGTAGGGGATGTTTAATGAATCGAGCATCTTCTCTATGTTTTCATCCTTAGTGGCAAGCAGAACGTTCTGTTTTCTCATTATTTTTATGGCTTCTTTAGGCATTTTGATTGTTTCGACATTATCCTGCCTGATAATGAAACGGTATGGTCTTATTTTACCGTCGACTTCCTGTAATTTGAAGTAACTGTAAAACAATGGTTCCCGTTTAGTGTTCAATGCCCCCTTGGCAGAACCTATAGGATATAATTCCACAATCTTTTTGTTCCTTCTTAAAATTATCATGCTATCAGATGTGATTTTTTTATATTTTATTAATTAAAAATAAATTAACTTTAAATCAATATATATATTTCTAAAAGTAAATAATTAAATATTGTAGATGAAATAACAGAAATTTTAGAAAACTGAAACTTGATATAATTGAATTAATGAGGATGAAATCATGTATAATATGGGAGCATCAACCAAACCGGGCTATGATATAGCAAATAAGAGTAGGGAAATTATCAAATCATTAATCGATGACGACACCAAAGATTTGACGTATGAAGAAAGGGACATTGTGGAACGTGTCGTACACTCCACTGCAGACCCCGAATATGCCAAGCTAGTTAAAATATCCCCCACCTTCGTCGAAACTGCACTTGATTGTTTTGATAAAAACGAGGATATTTTAACCGACATCAACATGGTCAAATCAGGAATTACCAGATATGACGGCAAAGTCATGTGTTACATACGTGACGAACGAGCCGTAAAACTTGCTAAAAAGGAAGAGATAACCCGTTCAGCAGCGGCAATGAGGGTGGCAGCCGAAGACGGTTTTAAAGGAGTTGTTGCAATTGGAAATGCACCAACCGCATTATTTGAAGTAATGAGACTTGTAGAAGAAGGTCAGATGAATGCACGNNATTACAACCGGACCGAAAGGTGGAACACCTATAGCTGTAGCCGTTGTCAATTCACTACTTAATATCAGAAAAAAATAAGGGAAGATAATATGAATCTCGATACATCAGAAAAATTATATGAAGAAGCCGTTAACTATTTACCGGGAGGAGTTAACTCCCCCGTTAGAGCATTTAAACCGTATCCGTTTTTTGTCGAAAAGGCAAAAGGTTCAAAATTATTTGACGTTGACGGAAATGAATATATTGACTACTGCCTAGGCTATGGTCCGATTATTATGGGTCACGCCAATGATAAAATAGTTGAAGAGTCAATCAGGCAAGTAGGGTTAGGTACTGACTACGGTGTTCCTTCACAACAGGAGGTTCAACTCGCCAAGGAAGTTGTAAAAAGGGTTCCATGTGCCGAAATGGTACGTTTCTGTAACAGCGGAACTGAAGCTACGATGAGTGCTATCCGTTTAGCAAGAGGTATAACCGGCAGGGATAAAATCATTAAATTCGAGGGGGCATACCACGGAGCACACGATACTGTTCTTGTCAAATCAGGTTCCGGTGCGGTTGGAATTCCGGATTGTCCGGGCATACCTGAAGATGCTACAAAAAATACCATTCTCGTAGCGTTCAATGATGAAGAAGCCATTCGCAAGACCATAGAAGAAAATAAGGATGAAATTGCATGTATAATAGTTGAGCCTATAATGGGAAACATTGGATGCATACCTCCTAAAGATGGCTATTTGAAATTCCTCAGAGAAATAACGGAGGAAAACAATATCATATTTATTATAGATGAAGTGATAACCGGTTTCAGAATAGCAAAAGGTGGTGCCCAGGAATACTATAATGTAACGCCGGATTTGGTAACATTCGGTAAGATATTGGGTGGCGGGTTCCCTATTGGTGCCATTGCAGGTAAAAAGGAATACATTGAACAATTTGCTCCTAGCGGTAAGATCTATCAGGCGGGTACCTTCAGCGGTAATCCAATGAGCATAAACGCAGGACTTGTAACCATGAATCTTTTAAACGATAAATTCTATAAGGACTTGCATGACAAAGGAGAATACTTCAGAAGCGGAATTAAGGACATTTTAAACAGATTGAATCTCAACTACCAGGTTACCGGTGTAGAATCAATGAGTGAATTATACTTTACGGAAAATGAGGTTTGTGATTTCGAGTCCCTGAAAAATGTCGATACGAAATCATTTGACAAATATTTCCATAGATTGCTTGAAAACGGTGTCTTCGTTGCACCATCACAATACGAATGTATATTCTTATCCTCAGCACATACGACGGAAGACCTGGACAAGACATTGGATGCTATTGAAACAGCGCTTAAAAGTATTTAATCCCCCTTCTTATTTTTTTTTGACGTTGCTTGTCCTAAAATAATTTAATTTACGGATAACCAGTACATGTCCTATTTTTTTCTCTGCCGTTTTTATAAGAAAATTTTAATATTATGGATTATAAAAACTATAATATTATATAATAAAAGTTTTAAATCAAGGTCACATAAATGAAGATAGCAATAGGTTTAGGAAAAAATGAAAATGTATTGGAGGCAATTAAAGGATTTCCCTTTGAAATAAAAGTTGCCCGCACCAATAAGCAATTGTTGGAGTATATACATGATCCTGAAATTGATGGAGTAATCAGAGGTTCACTGGAATCAAACATTATAATGGACTTGAAAAAAGAATATCCCCACATATTCAGGGCATCAATTCTTGAAATAGATGATCACAAATTTATGTTAACGCCGGTAGGCATTGATGAATGTGATACTATCCGTGCAAAGAAAGTAATTGTAGAGGAATGCTCAAGAATTGTCAAATTAGCAGGATATGAACCGAAGATTGCACTGATATCAGGCGGACGAAAACAGGATAAGGGAAGAAGTCCCAAAATAGACCAAAGCATAGATGAATGTGAACAGGTAGTAAACGATTTAAAAGATAAGTATAACATCAAACATGATTATATTCTAATAGAGGAAGCCATTAAAGATCATGCGAACATCATAATTGCACCGGATGGAATAATCGGAAACATTATTTTCAGAAGTCTT
Organism: Methanosphaera sp. rholeuAM130; assembly: GCA_003266065.1. Classification (GTDB taxonomy): domain Archaea; phylum Methanobacteriota; class Methanobacteria; order Methanobacteriales; family Methanobacteriaceae; genus Methanosphaera. The sequence goes on along the minus strand of MUZY01000219.1, from coordinate 13,284 downwards.
GTATTGGTTGCCGGGATAAAAAGTTACGGTGCACTGACATTAAAACAGCCTAATTTATTCATTGACACGTCCAGATCCCAATCCGTAGAGGGATATGTCAATTCAATAAAATTACTGGTAAACATTATTAATTCAAAAAAGGATCTCAAACCAATAAATGAAAAACTAGAAGGATGATTAATTTGATTCTCTTACAACCGGTATACTCATTATACGAATGGTACATTTCAAGAAATTTGGATAAATCCAAAATGCCGAAACATGTTGCCATCATCATGGACGGAAACAGACGCTATTCCAAAATGCAGGGAAACCTGAAGGCAATCGAAGGACATAAAAGAGGTGTTGACACCTTGGAGAACGTTCTGGAATGGTGTGTTGACTTGGGAATAGAAATCGTAACTGTATATGCATTCAGTACCGAAAACTTCAACAGATCCCCAGAGGAAGTTAAGGATTTGATGGATCTATTCGTCAAAAGCTTTTTAAGTATCAGCAGCAATAAAAAAATCCGCAAGCATGAAGTTAAATTAAAGGCTGTGGGCAAATTGGAACTGTTTCCGGAAGAAGTTAGACGAGCAATAGCTGACGCTGAAGAATCGACGAAAAACTATAACAAACACCAGATTAACATAGCAATGGGCTATGACGGTAGGGTGGAAATAGTGGATGCGTTCAAGAAAATTGCCAAAAAGGTTGAAGAAGGAATAATAAAACCGGAAGATATAAATGAAGAATTGATAAACGATAACCTTTACACGGCGGGACTTGATGACCCTAACCTAATTATCAGAACAAGCGGAGAAGAACGTTTAAGCGGATTTCTGCTATGGCAATCGTCATATTCGGAACTATACTTTACGGACAGTTTATGGCCGGAATTAAGAAAGGTGGATTTTTTAAGGGCAATTCGTTCATACACAGAAAGGAAAAGGAGATTTGGAAGATAGGAGTTAAATTATGATAGATGCACATTGTCATTTGAACTTTGAAGAGTTTGATGATACGAGAGAAGAAATTATCAAAGAGTCAAAAAAAGAATTTAAGTACATCGTTGACTGTGGTGCCAGCATAGAAGGAAATAAGAGATCATTGGCATTACATGAGAAATACCCTACATTTATAAAGTCAACTATTGGTTACCACCCCATATATGCAGGAGTGGACAATAAAGAAAGAGTTAACGAGACATTGAATCAGATAGTGGATAACTTGGATGATGTTCATGCCATAGGTGAGATTGGATTGGATTTTGCAACTGCTAGACCTGAAGACGAGCTTAGAAGACAGCATAACGTATTCCATCAATTGTTGACATTGGCATGCGAATATGACATGCCTATAGTGTTGCATGTTAGAGAAGCCGAACAACATGCATTGGATATCGTCAAAAAATACACCAGTCTACCTGACGTAATATTCCATTGTTTCAGCGGCAAAAAGGAAACCGCAATAGAAGCTGTTGACTATGGCTACTATATATCCTTTGCTACAAACGCCTTGTTTTCTAAAAAGCATAAACAGAACATGAAAAAGGTACCTCTTGAGAATATGCTGACGGAAACTGACAGTCCCTATTTGTCCCCTGTAAAAGGTGAGCCCAACAAGCCGGCAAATATCAGAAAGACGATTGAAAGAATTGCACGAACAAAAAACGTGGAATTCGATGAAATAGAACACATAACAGAAAGAAATGCCATGAGAGTATACAGCTTATGAAGGTGTGTTGAATGGAAGATATGATAAGGTTATACATTGAAAAAAGAAGGGAATACCAGACAAAGATATCGGCAGACCTAAAAAGTATTGAAGAGAACGTTTATGATATCTGTGAAGTCGGAGACTACTTCAGCATTAAAAGTGACGAGGAGATTATAACCATAAAGGCCATAGAAGAGGATGGCACCAAACGAATTGCAGTAAAAACATCTTCAATGGATGATTTTATAGCATTCAGCAATCTTAGATTAACAGACCATCCCGATTTAATATTATGGATTATTCAGAATGGAAAAATAATTGAAAAGGGATTTAATGAAGTCCTTATAAATGCCGTTAGAAATGGTGAAAACATTATCAACACCTTAAAAGCATTGAATGTAGACTACAAATAACTTCGAATTATGATTTAAAAAAATTATTTCTTGAATACCTAAAAAAACCTTGAAGATTAGCATGAAACCATACGTCCACTTGAATTGTGCAATGACAGCCGATGGCAAGATAGCCACAAAGGATTCAACCCTTAAAATATCAGGTCACGATGACTTGATACGCGTTCATAAGTTAAGAAAAAAATATGATGCGATAATGGTGGGAATCAACACTATACTGGTTGACAATCCACGCCTAAGCATCCACAAGATAAATTCCGAAATCGAAGACAACCCGACAAGAATCGTTATCGACAGCAGGGCACGCACGCCCATCAATTCAAGAGTATTGAATGATGATGCCGAAACGATAATCATCACATCCTCCAAAGCAAAAAAAGAGGATGTCAACAGATTATCCAAAAAGGCTACCGTGTTATCTGTCGGTACAGATAGGGTTGACCTGGTCGGGGCTATGGATAAGTTATATGACTTGGGCATCGAATCCATTTTATTGGAGGGCGGTGCTACCCTTAACTATTCAATGCTTGAAGAAAAGTTAGTTGACAAGATATCCGTATGTATCGGATCTAAAATACTTGGCGGAAAAGATTCGATTACCATGGTGGATGGAGAAGGCTTCGATAAAGAGAATTGTGTAAAATTGGAGATAGAAGACTATTATAAACTGGATGATGATATCGTAATTGAATATAAGGTAATCCATTAAAAAAATGTTTCGTATGGTTATAGGATAAATAAATGAAAAAAAAGCTATTTTTAAAAAAGAAAAAATGAGGAATCTATAAGTTAATACCTATTTTCTTCAATATCTTCTGTGGATTATATTTCAAAAGATTGTCCAATTCTTCCTCAGGAATTTCAGCTCCCCTGGCAATTCTTACGGCCAAATCATATGATACCAAATCATCCGGAGCATGTGTATCACTGTCCAAGACCAAATTTGCACCGTATTCCAATCCCAATTTTGCAACATGCCCGTTACCGAAACAATGTCCTTTTCTACCACTGATTTCGAGAGATACGTCATTATCAATTGCTATTTCCACCTCTTCAGGTGTTATCAATCCAGGATGGCCAAGAATATCAATCTCAGGACATTCGGCAGCTGCACGATTTGTGCCCGGCTTAACCGGTTCAACTATCGTTTCGCCATGAACAACTATTATTTCGGCACCGAAACTTCTGGCCTTATTGGCTAACTTATCAATTACTTCAACGGGAGTATGTGTTATCTCCACCCCGGGAATCACTTCTATATCCCAATTATCACGTATGTCATTTACCGCTTCGGCTATTTTTGATGCTACCTCTATGTTTGATGCATCTACATGATCGGTAATTGCTATTGCACTATGACCCAGTACATCGGCTCTGCGTACCAATTCTGATGGCAATAATTCTCCGTCACTAAATATACTGTGAGTATGTAAATCTATTCTTTTATTTTCAGACATATTATCCTCTGATATTTTTTTATTAAATATATTAAAATTTTTTTATAAGTATTTATGATTTTGTAATTATATATATTAATATATGATTAAAGAAGTTAAAGTATTTGTACCCGGACACATCACCGGATTTTTTCAAATTATTCAAAATGAAAATCCATTGCTTAAAGGCTCACGTGGTGCCGGCATAACATTGGATGAAGGCGTGACCACGACATGTAGAATTCAAGATGGAAGTGGCAGGCTAGATGTTACCGTCAACGGAAAATACGATAGGTTCAATACCATCACCAAGAAAAGCGTTGACATAATATCTTCAAGATACAACGTTAATCTGGAAAATTATGATATTGAAATCAATCATGAATTAAAACTAAAAATCGGAGCAGGCTATGGCACAAGTGCAAGTTTTGCATTGGGAGTAAGTTCTGCACTTCCAAGTCTGCTTGGCATTGACATTACATTTAAAGAAGCGGGCGAAATTGCCCATTTGGCGGAAGTTTCATTATCCAGCGGATTGGGTGATGTCATATCTGAAATGTATGGCGGTTGCGTAATAAGGCTTAAGGAGGGTACACCCGTAAATGCTGTTATTGATAAAATTCAAATCACGAAACCTATATATGTGATTACAAAAACAATAGGTTTATTGGATACAAGTACAATAATTGAAAATCCAACTCATCAAATGAGAATTAACAGTAGTGGTAGTAGTTTACTTAATCAATTAATTAAGAATCCTAACCTTGAAACGTTCATCAAATTATCGAATAAATTCAGCCATAGTACACAACTATTAAACGGTGAACTTGAAGAAATAATCCAACAGTTGAATGAAGAATCCATAGGTGCATCGATGGCCATGCTGGGAAATACCGCATTCGCACTATCATACTCCCCGGATACACAGGTAGATGACTGCATAGTGACAAGATTGAATACCACGGGAATCAAATTCCTGGAGTAATAAATGGGTCTTGAACATAGAAGAAAGCAAAAATATCAAAACAGGACAAATAAACAAAAATACGATAAAAGCAGAACAAATCCAATAAAAAAAGCATGAAAAACAAGCAAAAAACAACGATAAAACAAAAAAAATTTCTAAAAAAAATAAGTGATAATTATTTAACAATAATTATACTTTTTTGACATCCTCAATGCAATAGACTATACCTTTTTCTTCCAGTTTACTTATGATTCTGTTGGTCATTTTACCGACGGAAAATACTATTACACGTAAACCTTTTTCTGCAGCACTGCATGTAGCTTCGGCCGTTGCAAATTCAAAGTCAGGGTATACTTCCAAATGATTCGTTATAGCTCTTGCACTAGTACCCAATACACCAATTCTGTCAAATTCTTGAGAGAATATTTCTTCAATTTTTTCCATGTCACATGCACGGGATCCACCTTCAGCTATCGGTGGTATTTTAACAATTACAACATCCTTAGGAACTAAATCTATTTCTCCACCCAAGTTAATTAAAGTTACGTCTTCACCCTCTAAAGCATCACTAAAGACTTCAGCATATGCACCGGATTTGTCTTCAGTATCCGCATACAATATACCGTCTTCCATATTTAACCATACCTGCTCACCTTGATGTAAATCTTCAGCGGCTATAGCCGGCCAAATAGATTTATATCCATTCATCGTGGTTAAAACCAAATCTGAATAAGCTTTAAGATTAATGGCTTCGGTTTTAACTTTATCTATACCATATTTTGTTATTTTATACCTGAAATTAGAACTTCCTGTTTCCACTAAACCTTCTTTAACCAAAGATTTAATATTTTCTGAAACCGCTTGAACTGTGATGCCCAATTCATCTGCAATATCCTTTTGTTTAAGATGAGGTTCTTGCTGAGCAATTTTCGCTAATATCTGAAATTTAGTAAATTCACCTTTGTTCTTAAATATTCTCATATATTTATACCCCTTAAAAAATCAATGTTATAATTTTCATGTCTATAATATTATATATTAAATAGGATATTATTTATATTTTTACAATTTAGTTGAATATTGAATATTGAAAAATATAAGTAAACATAGAATAATTTATTTTTAAATCGGTTATATCAATAAATAACTGTTTAAAAATATTTTATTTTTTAAACAAAGCATATCCTACATTATTTATTGGAAAGAATAAAAAAGAGAAAAAAAAGTATAACCCTAGAAATTAAGATTAATTGAATTATTCAGCAGATGAATGAACTCATGAATATTATCCTCCGGGATATATGCTCCACAGGCTACACTGTGTCCTCCACCCGAACCGCCGCATTTTGCGGCTACATCACGCACAAGATTACCGAAATGTATTCCTTCATATCCCAATAATTTGGAACACCTGAGCGATACCTTATAACCGGATTCTTCCCCATCGATATGAGTATAACCCATTATGGGTTTTTGCCAGTCATAACTGCTAAGAAGCATCCCGGCAACCGTTCCCACTATATTGGGCTTAATCCCCTCACCATAAAAATACTGGAGATTATCCAGGAATTCGACACTGTTTTCCTCCTGAATTCTGGACATGCTTTGAGCCAGATTTCTCTTATGACTTTTGACCAAAACATCCAACTGGGACGAAATCTTATCGCGATTTCCCTTGATAACCTGCATACCCAATTCATGTCTGCCGTTTCGTCCGCAGGCATTGATGACCGTACTGTATTCGCTGGCATCCTTATATGGAGTGTAATCCTTTTCAAAGGTGAATTCATAGGATTGACCGGAAATCAATTTGGGAATGTATTTTATATAACGATCAGGTACTTCTCTTGTCATCATTTTAAGCAGTTCATGGAAGAGTCTTGACTTTTCTTCCATCGACAAATCGCATAGGCATCTTACCGTTCCCATATCATTCTTGACGGGAATATCCAGACCTTCCAGAAAGTGTATGCATTCATTCCTGTTGTTGGTCAAAGGAAGATGAATATCCCCAAAGTAGGATAATGCAACAAACAATGGCCTTGTATTTCTACCGTAGAGCAACAGATCATTAACATAATCTACGCATCCGACCTCAACGCCGTCATTCAATATTTCTGTGTTCAAGCCCCTTAACCTGCCGGTCATACTGTTTTGCATATCACCTACGGCACTGAGTATACCCATCCAACTGTATTCATAGAAATG
>MUZY01000219.1:0-6504 GCA_003266065.1 Methanosphaera sp. rholeuAM130 | reverse complement strand
TTATATTGCGTCCCCAATTTCCTTATTGGAGGGTGATGATCCAATATTATTGTCGTATCGGAGGATGATTTGCACAAGTAGGATATATCCTGACCGGCTCCCAGATCAGATATGATTGTTAAGTCACTGTCGGACGTTAAATCTCCCATTTCATTTATTTCAACGAAATTAACGCTGTGATCTATTTCAAGCCTATCCAGTATGGATGATAAGATACCGCCTGCCGTAATTCCATCACAATCCGTATGGGTAAATATTGTCACGTCTTCGGCTTCCATTATTTTATCTTTAGCCCTGTTTAATAATAATTCCATTTCATTACGGGATTGTTGAAACTCATCACTTGTATTATTCAAAAAAGATTCACCTCAAATGATTTTAAAAAATACAACTAAAAAAAATAGTTATAAAAAAGAAAAAAGGTTAGTTTTTATCCGTTATTCTTGCTGATTTGATCAATCTGGCAATCATGCGTAAAAATTCAATCTTGGACATGTCGTTTCTTTCGGCAACGATATAACCTGAATTTTCCCACCATGAACCGGGATAAGACTTTGAATGTTCCACCTGATGTTCAATCTTTTGTTTTCTTAAAACTTGACTTATTTCACGTACTTTAGGTTCCTTGACAGATTCTTCAAGGGATAATCTGCGACCTTCACCACGGGTATGTTCTGAATTAATATATACCGGCCAAATTATTGTTTTCATATTTTTATACCTCATATATTTTCAATTAACGTTTCTATCATGTCTTTTACTGTGTATCTATTAGGTTCTATAGCCTTAAGATTATATTTAGTTAACATCTTGCCAGTTATTGGTCCAATCGATACTATTATAATATCTTCTCGAAGAGCTTTCAATACGTCCTCGTATTCATCGGGTTTATATTCCCTTATTACGTCCAAGAGATTTTTGACCGTCAACGGACTGGTAAAGGTTATTATGTCAATATCCCCCTTCAATATAAGATCGGACAATTCCAGGATATGACTTTTATCCTTTGGTATGGCTGAAGTGTATGCTTCTGCTATTAACACGTCCGCCCCATAATCCATTAACCCATCAGGCAATACTTCTCTTGCACTTAATGTTCTGGGAAGAGCAATTTTCTTATTTTTAAGGTCGATATCCTTAAACGATTCGAGCAATCCTTCTGCCGTAAACGATTCCGGTATTAAATCAGGAGTATTGTCATATTCCTTCAAGATTTCTTCTGTTTTAATGCCGATTACCGCTATTTTACACGGAATTTTATCACCATCATATACATTGAAGAATGATTTCACGCCTGCAGGAGAAGTAAATACGATCCAATCAAAGGATTCGATATCACTAGCTATCCTGATTAACTCGGGAGACTTGACCAGCTGCAATTCCAATGTAGGAACTACAATCGGTATTGCCCCATTGTCCTCAAGCAATTCGGCAAGAACATTTGACCTTTCCTTTGGACGTGTGATTACAACCTTCTTGGATTCTAAGCTACCGGCCGTCATTATTCGAATTTGCTCCTTAACTCTAAACATTCCTTGTAGACATTAACAACATCCCCGATGATGATTAATGCAGGTGGCTTAATCTCTTTTTCGGTAATGTCGGCCAATGTACCCATTATGATTTTCTGATTAGGCAACGTTCCGTTTTCAATGGCACATACCGGCGTATCCGGAGAACGGTATTCAAGCAGCTTCGGAACATACTTCTTGAGAAGTCCGACGCCCATAAATACAACCAGTGTATCGGCGGTGTAGTCCCAGTTTACCTGCTTTTCTGATTTTTCCGGATCTTCATGACCGGTTACCAATGTCAAGCTTGTTGAAACAGCCCTATGTGTAAGTGGAAGACCCATCATAGTAGCTGCTCCTATGGCAGAGTTGATACCAGGTACAAATTCCACATTTATGCCTTCGGCAAGAAGTGCCAATTCCTCTTCACCTCCACGACCGAAGATGAAAGGGTCTCCACCTTTGAGCCTTACTACATTTTCATATTTTTTACCCTGTTCTATGAGCAATTCATTTATTTCAGGCTGTTTACGATAGTGTTCACCTGCACGTTTTCCCACATAAATTAATTCAACATCATCCGGTGCATAGCTTAAGAGTTCATCATTTGCCAAGCTATCATATAATATTACATCCGCTTTTTTAAGCAACTTTACTGCCTTAACTGTTATTAAATCAGGATCTCCAGGACCTGCCCCTATCATATAAACTGTCATAAGTATCACATTTTCAAATAATTATTCTATATTTATTTTTAATATTATTATTTATGTTATCTCATCCTATTAAAATGTCTTCATTAAAATAGTTTAATTTCATTAAATCAAGTTTTCATGAAAATAATGAGTCGTGTTAAAGTGGAGTTTATGGGAATAATTTAATAGAAATTCTCTTTCAATAAATTAACAGTTTAATCAATTATTTTTTTATGGAAGTTTATTTTTCTTCTTAACTTATGTATGAGTAATACTTTTTTTGGTCTTAAAATTATTTTTGCCAAGTCTCAATCAACGGAATCTGTTATAACATCCGAATGGACTATCCCATCCAATTTATCCAAAACATTATCTCCTTCAGGTTTGTCATGTGCTAAATATTTTTCTATTTGATCCAATGTCATGACTTTTTTCTTTGGAGCATTATCTTCTTTTAAACCATTTAATATGTATTTATTTGCTAAATCCAATTGACTTATACCGGTTTGAGCACTTTTTAACTTTAATTGTTGTTTAATATTTTCATCTATTCTAATCGTTGTTGCCATAAATAATCACTATACTTGTATATATGTATTAAAGTATATAAAAATACTCATTTCAATCAAAAAGAAAATCACTTCCATTAGGAACAATTATGAATGTATGATATATAATAGAATACCTGCACCTACAAAAAGGATAACGACAACCCTTAATAATTTAACATATAAACATTTTATAATAAAAACCATATATTTCTAAATAAAATTATAATTGATAAATAATAATATATTAATAATTATATATAAACTATTTTAATATAAAAATTATTTAGTAAACAATCATGAAAAATATTAAATAATAAAGTTCAATATGATTACAAAATCATGAAAAAAATATCTATTACTAAAAGTATTACAAAAATCGAAAAAAGAGAATTTATGCCAACACTCAATGATTGAAAAAAAGAAAAAGATGAAATGAACAATAAATGATTGTTCATAAGGTAAATATCTAATTATGTTACTTATTAAAAGATTTAATATGATTATGCGATTGTTAGTGTTTTAACATCCTCCAATCTGCCATATTCACTACCTGTATATACAGCAGTAATATCATATGAGCCAGACTTCATGGACTCGGGCAAAGTGTACTCAAAGCTAACCTGATTGTCAACCACCCTGGCATAGATAATCTTANNTTTAAAGTAGCCTTTAATGTAATGACACTACCGGCTGATGCCCGTATATTCTCGGTTGTTATCACAGGCGTACTTGCAGTCAGCATGATATCTGCTTTACTGCTTTCCATTTTAGAAAGTAGTGTTGAACCAGAGTATACTGCCTGAATGCTTGTCCTGTTTTCCCATGATGCAGGTACCTGATAGTTTTCTATAACTGCCGTACCGTTAACGACATTAGCATAGATAGTCCTGCCATTTGCATCCTTAAGCGTTTTACCGTTGACCTTAAAGGTCACCTTACCCTTGGATATATTAGCTGCCACCTTCTGGGTGTAGTCATTACCATAATAAATAACGGCAACAATATTATTTAATCCAACAGTAAATTCAGTGGTGTCAACAACCACTTTGTATGTATTGACCAACTCCTTGGCGGTAAACATGATAGTTGACTCTGCCGGTGCATAGATATCATCCTCAATGTAGCTGAATGTAACATTATGCATACCTGCCACATTAGTTGTGTAGCCGTATGAAAAGCTGCCATCATCAAGAGTACTGATATTTCTGAGCAATACGCCGTTATCATAAACGCTGATAGCACTGGTTCTGATACCGTTTTCGGAATCCTTTTGAGTTAATATTCCATTAATCTGGCATCTTTGACTGCAGTTTATAACCGTACTTTCTGTCTGTATGGTTATCACTGTTTCAATAAGTGGATCCGGTTCAGGATGGTTGTTTTGGACAGTATTGTTAACTTTACCTGTTACTGCCCTGTCACCCTTACGGTTTCTGCTGTACAATGTATTGTTTTCAACAAGATTTCCACTGGCCCGGTTAATTAACTCAACGGCATAGTCATGACCATCTACATTAACCGTGTTATCCGTGACCATTACATTTCCTGATTCCTTAACCTGTATTGCACGGCCATTATATGAGGTTACGGTATTGTTCGTTATTTTTACTGTTCCACTGAAACTCTTATAAGCATATATTCCAATGTTGATTGCTTCAAGGTAATCAGCCGTTCCCTCACTCCTGTTATGTGTTCCGTTGTTGACTATGACATTATCCGATATGGTTATGTTTGATCCGATAACGCCGATACCCATAGGAGTCCTGCTTGTAAGATTAATTGTATTACCTGAGAGATATGTGTTGTATGTTCCGTATATTTCTATACCATAAATCTGGCCGGCAGAACCCACCAATGTATTGTTTACAAATGAGTTATTGTCCGGATGATTTCCACCACCATCAAATAACCCGCCATTATAATTAAAGTCAAGCATCTGCAATGCATATGCAACGCATGGATTACCCCATGGAGCACTGCCATAACTGGCCGTGACATTCACGTAATTGTCACAGACCATATTGTTTTTGAACATGCTCATCTCAAGATTAACACCATTTGAATAAGTATGAGAAACAACAGTAATGTTATTGTTCTTAATCACATTATTATTGCTACGGACAACAATAGCATAGGCATAACCCATACAATCAGTCAATGAAATATTATTGGACATTATACGCGTATTTGAAGCCCTTACACAAATGGCATAGAGAGAATAATATTGTCCACCATTATTACCACTGGATAATATTTCAATGGTATTGTTCTCCAACAGACAACCGCCGGATATAATGCTTACACCGATGGCATCGGTTATCCTTGGACCGGATTCCCAGCCAATATTGGTTTCAACCAGCCTGGCACGAATATATGAATCAGCCAGCGTAGTCTTGGCACAAATATCCACCACATTACCTCTTGCCACGCCATCCATATTCATGTCAATCCATATGTTTCGAAGAAAACACTCATTTACCTTGGAATCAACCGTCAGAAAATCATTACCCGTATAGCTGTTGTCAAATGTTGAATTGAAGTTTTCAACCGTTATGTTCCTGAAGTTACTTGCCAGATAAAGACCCGTATTGTTAAGCTTCAATGCAGTGCTGAAATTCAACGTCAAACTCAAATTGGCAAACCTATTGCTGTTTTCATCAATATTAACAGTCCTAATGTTACTAGGCAGATACTGAATATTCAACAGCAGACTATTATTAGTCTGGGTAATCTTATTACCCATATAAACCTCTTTACCCATTGTGGTAAAATAGCTCTTGAAATTACTGCTGGTAATATTGACCTCCTCTGCCTCATCCGACACTTCATCATCAGACTTAACGCTTTTATCACTATCCTTAACCAATTTACCAGAAGCATCCACTTCATTAATATTATCCGCCTTATCATCATTTTCTGCCAGTTTATAATCATCAACATTACACGTATCCTGATTAAAATCCATCGCTTCATTCAGTGATTCATCACATACCATGTCACCAACATCACCTGCAAAGCCAACAGACATTAAAGCAATGACAATACAAGCAAATAAAAACAATTTACTGAAATTCATAAAAATAATCATCTCCCCCATTAGCTAAAAAAGATATTTTCGAGACCATATAAAAAAAATTCACACAGACCCCTGCATCCTTTTATTTAGCGAACGGTACTTAAAAAAAAATAATTAGGAAATAAAAGTGCTAAAAGCACTACTACTGTGTAGCAACACTTACACTTTTAACACCAAACATAACTAATTAACAGTTAATGTTTTTGTATCTTCCAATCTATAATCATTACCAGTATAGACTGCAGTTATATTATACTCCCTGGCCTTCATAGACTCAGGCAAGGTGTACTCAAAGCCAACCTGATTATCAACCACCTTAGCATAGATAACCTTACCGTTAGCATCCTTAACAGTCTTACCATTAATCTTGAAAACCACCTTACCGGAGTTAATAACCTTACCATTATCGGTAATCGTTGCACTAAGAGTAATGGTTTCACCCGCAGCGGCAGATACATCACTGGTTGTAATGGAAGGCTCTTCAGCCTGAGCAGGCGTTACAGTCAAATCAACCTTTTCACTGCTAAGCTTAGCATAATCAGCCGAACCACTGTAAACAGCCACAATACTTACAGTATCCTTAGCCCATGACTCAGGTATAAGATAATCCTCTATCACGGCAACACCACCGGTTACTTTGGCATAGATTGTCTTACCATTTGCATCCTTAA
>MUZY01000170.1 GCA_003266065.1 Methanosphaera sp. rholeuAM130 | reverse complement strand
GTTATTGAAGGGGACACTCATCACGATGAGATTGTAGTCCAACATGCAGCACGTAAAATTACGGATTTATCCCTTGAATACAACAAGCCAGTTACTCTTGGAATATCAGGTCCGGGTATGACCAGACTTGAAGCACACAAACGAGTTGAATATGGAAAACGTGCAGTGGAAGCTGCAGTAAAATTAGTTAAAAGATTAGAGTAGATCCTGATAATACTATTTTTCTAATTCTTTTTTTTATTTATAAAAATTAAAGGAAATAAAAATATGGAAATATTAACACCAGAAGAATTAAAAAAGAAATATACCGACCCATGGATTACTCCATATGAGGAAATTCTTACAATTACTGATTCTGATGAGGAAAAAATAGAGCTAATCGAATATCATCCATGTCCAATAGGATCCGATTGGATGATAACCCAATATGAAAGGACCAGTCCGATAGTAAAATGTGCCAAACGTGACGGCAACAAGCATACATACTACTTGGATGTTGGAAAATGTGATTTGGAACTCATACCTAGTCTTCAGGCAGCGGGGATAGCCGAGGCATCCATCGACGGAGATGAAATAAGAATTCATCATAAGGGACTTGCCGGTGCCGGTGTAGGTGCCGCTATGTGTAGAGGAAAGGCCAAAGGAGTATGTAGAGTGGAAATCTATGAGAAAGGTGGAGGATCAAAGGTAGGTGAAGCCTGCGTTATAACGCCGAAACTGCATAAGGTCATTATAGGCATAGACGATACCGATATTCCTACGGAGGGTGCTACATGGACACTCGCCAACAATATAGCAAATGAGATAGAACAGGAAAAGGGATATAGGTATCTTGAACACATTACCTGTCAGCTGTATCCTAACAATCCCAACAAGACACGAAATTGCGTATCCATAGCGTTGACATTTGCCGTGAAAGAATCACAGAAGGAAGACCTGATTGAAACGGTTGTTGAAAAACTTAAAAACACCACATTATCCAAAAATACTGCTATAGCCGTATGGGATAAACTGTACATACCAAAAGATGTTGAAAACTATGGATTGGAAGCTAAAAAGACCATGAAATATATTGATGAAGCAAAATCCATCGCAGAAAAAAACAATATCCGTGTTGAAAATGTGACGGGTGAAGCAGGACTGATTGGAGCATTGGCAGCTATCGGATTATATAACTTACCGGAAGAATACGGTAAGGTATACTGTGAAGGGGAAGAAAAGTAATCTTTCAAGCAAAAAGTCCCCCTTAATAACCACCTTCTAATTCTCACCATTGACGCAATTAATGACAATCAAGTCATGGCAATGCATATCATCCCCAATGACTGATGATAATTAAGATATGACGATTTACATTAGAGAGCATATAAATGTACTCCCTTATTTTACACTTGCAATATATGTCTAGAATATATTGTGAAAAGAGGATGCTGATAATGTTTTATGTTTAAAAATTGAAAGATGCGTTTACGTAATTATGTCAACTCCCCAAAATAAAAGAGAAGTATGAAAAATTTAAGAATTTCAGAATGGAGAAGATATGGATATGAAAAACACAATACCGGTTTATCACTCTCCAACAAGCACAAGATTAATGTATTTTTCAAGTTCTTCGCTTTTATTCAGATTCATGCTTCTTATATTGTTTATGCTGTTGTGCTTATTATTTCTTGACAGTTGAACCTGAGTGTCGATGAAACCGTTTTCTTCAATCAATTTTAACATTTTCTGGCTATATGTCAAATCATGATTTTCTACACGATCCAACATCAAATCAAGAGTATCCCTTTCATCTATCCCCAATACTTCGCACATTTCATACATTTCGTTTATAATCTCCAAAGCCCAACTTTCCAAAGTTACTTCCTGACCGTCCTTCAGCAATCTCATGGATTTTTGATAAGCTCTTTGGGCAGTATTATCTTCATTTATTTTTGCTTCCTTTTGCCAATTGGAATAATTTGATTCCTCTTTAATGAGCATATAAATTAAAAATAAATGCAGAAATTTCATATCATATTTTGCTATGCCGGATTGATAAAAAGGATTAATATCCAATGTTCTTATCTCAAGATATTCGATTCCATCATTTTTTAATGAATTAAGCAAATCGGTCGGATTTTTTGCCTTGAGCCTTATTTGACTATATAACTCCTTAGCTTCCGATAAAAGCTTCTCTTCGACAAATCCCCTGACGTCATTTACAAACTCTTCAACTGAATCATATGAGGGATATAACTCGGTTATATTCTTATATCCGCAGGATGAATTTCTAAAGGACAAACCTTCGGTTGAATAATAACCCCCATCACCATCATTTCCATCCATTAAACCAATACAATCATTTGTGAATGACTCGTGAAATCCATTTGAACAACCGGTTAAATAGATTATCAGCCAGCAATATTTCATATAATTTCTAACAACCTTCAAATAGACATTGTCTTTAAAATCTTTGAAAGTCAAATCCTCTTCATCCAATAAGTATAGTTTTCTAAGCAAATCATTTGAAAAGGAAAAATTAAAATGTACTCCTGAAATCATCTGCTTTTTAACGCCGTACTTTTTCGCCAATCCTTCCCGATATTTCTGTGATGATTTGCCATCCCCAGAGTATTGGGCTATTGGTATTTGATCCTGGCTAGGCAAAATACATGGAATAGATTGAGACCACAGATATTCGTCTTCAGGCAGTGACGTATTTACCAAATCAGAGAGCAATAAAAAATTATCGTATACTTCATCGATTGAATCGAAAGGAGGAGTTATTATTTCGATTTGACTTTCCGAAAAGTCTGTGGTGACGAATGGATTATGCAGCTTATCTCCAAATATTCTTGGGTGTGGTGTTAAAGACAGTTCTCCCTGACCTTTAGCTCTTAAAGACTCCCATTCTATTCCAAACGATCCGCTGAGTAGTTGTTCTGAAGATATCCTCGACATGCTTAACAAATTCATTGAATCACCCCTTAAATATTATCTAATTTTCCATAATCCTCTATCAATTGTTCTAAGCGTACATTCTTATTTAATGAGGTTATGGTGTCCATTCCAGGATTTGTATGTTTATTTATACGTTCATATAATGGTTTCAGGAAGAGTTCTTCGCCAAGACCTCTTTCAATTAATCCTTGTGAAGATAAATCTACGACATCCTTTAACAATCCCCTTAACCCTTCCCTATCAATAAATGCAGGAATTTCATCCATTATAAACAACTTTCTTAGTTCGCTTGCGGTATAACCATTATTATATATTATTTCATCTTTTGTAATTAACTCATCCAATTCGTCCAACTTGCACATTAACCCTAAATGGAATGCTGCTACAGACATTGAATCCCCTATAGGTTGTGTACATACACTTCTAAATTCTATTGTACCTCTAAATGTCAAATTAATAAATTTAAACGGTCGCAAGAATTCGATATCATCAATATCCGGTTTAAATTTTATTTTTTTATATTTGCCATTACTGTATATCTCTCCGGTAATGTACTCCCTGTTAAAATATTCAAGTAAAGGAATTGATGGAAAATTAACATATGATCCGTTTCTCATTACGCAATACATGTTTAGAGATTCAAGGTATGCCTGTAAATCATCCAATCCATTGAAATCCACATCATACATTCCAATATTATGGGGATTTACACCATGAGTTGAATGTTCCCACAATAAATCTCTAAAACAAGTAATATGTTCATTTTCTTCAATAAGTACTGAATTGGAAAAGAGCAATGCCTTTAATGGTTCTATCTTTGAAAATACGTTTATAGTCTTTACCAAGTTTTCCTTTGTCACGTCCAATTGAACCTGTGATGCCGATGAAAACATGCCATATTCAGGATACTTGTGAAAATACATTGGCAGATTCTTATAGTCCTTGAACGATTTCAGATGATTATATAACATCAAGTATCTTTCAGATGGAATTGGACTGTTTTTGTTATATTTCCTATATGGATTTATCCCCATTCCCGTTAATGTATGATTATATTCCTCAAATAATTCTTTAATAAATGAGTAGTATTCCCGGAAACGATTATCTATTGTAAAGAGATCTTCCTCACAACCCATTGCAAATTCAATGTTATTGTATGAACAGTCATAACAGAGTATATCATTTGTCATTGGATTTTTAAGTGAAAAAACATTTCCGTCATAATCAATTCCATCATTTTTAAAGTCAGGATAATTCTTTTGAAATTTACGGGTAACTTTGTGCACTACATTAAAATCCACTGCCTTTTTATCAAGATTCACTATTGGAATTTCAATTTCTATACCTATGAGATTTTTCTTTTGCGTCGTTGGTTTTATAAACTCATCATACAATCTCTTTCTAACCATTTTCTCGCTTATCATTACTATCATCCTTCTGTATCGATTTTTTAAGTTCTTCTATAACCATTTCATCTTCTTTTGTTGTTACATATTCATTTTCATGTTTTTTACTTTCAAAAATTATATTTCCATCGATTAATCCAAACAGTTTATTCAACTCAACAGTTTTCCAGTTTTTATCCTTTGACAAGGGTGTTGAAGAAACTAAGAAGCTATCCTCACTTTTAAGATAGTACAATGAATTTTTCAGGTTGGAATGTATGTAAGTTAAGTCACCGTCAAAAATCATTAGGTTTAGTTTGTTGTTCTTAGACATATCCGCGATAATATCATTTAATATATTGAAGCGTTCTTTGATAGTTGAAGGAGCTTTCTTTTTAGCTTCAAATTCGTTGACTTTATCAATGATATATAACAATATCCTTTCGGAATCAGTATCTCCCTTTTCCCTATCTTTATACTTATCAAGTTCGGGATAGTCAAATATCGTACCATTATGTATTAGCATCCAAGATCTGTTATTGTCATCTGCTTCTATAAATGGATGGCAGTTAGGAGAGATTATTTCTCCCACCGTAGCCAATCTAATGTGAGCAAAAACATTTTTACTAACTACAGGATTAGATAATATACTTTTTAAGTGCTGACTACATGATGCTTTTACAGGTTCTTTGTTTATAACAAAATTATCAGATTCCATGCTAGCCAACCCCCATCCATCGGGATGTTTTTCGGAATGATTATAAAAACATTCGAGACATTCGTTTACTTCTTCCGGTTTATTTGAATTGAAACAAAATATTTCACACATATATTACCCTCCTATTACAGTACATATCATTAGTATATAACAATTGTTATATTTTTTATGATATTTAAACATTATGAATCAAAACAACAAAAAAGTTCAAAAAAATAACTTTCGGCGAAAATGGAAATGAACTATCAAATATTGTTTAAAAATCATCAAATTCCCATAACCATAATCTAAAATAAAAAAATGAATCGGAATAAAATATTTATCAACAAAAGGTGATGAATCAGTTTTCATAAAAAGCATTAAGTGAATAACATTCAGTCGTCGATTTGCGAAATAACAAATGCAATGGGTTTAACTGAAAATGCAGAAGCGCCTCACAGATGAACTTAAATTTTTCATGAAAGGACATCGAAGTTACACTTGAAACATATGTCTAAAAATAGTGAGCTAATAGGTATAATTTTCGCTTATACCTATATTTAAGAACTTATGCAAGTCGCCTGCAGATAAGAATACGTTGGTGGAATTACCCGAATCTTCCAGAACTACCGAGATGTTTGAATTGTCATAGGTGAAATTGGCTATTCTTCCAACGGACGATTCATTCAACATTACAGTATCGTAGAGCTCATTATTGACGTAAATATTATACGTATCATTGTTCAAGTGTCCAGTTGTCTGACCTGCAAGTGAACCGTTGATGTATACCTTCAGCAGTTTACCCGAAGAATCGTTGGTAGTGATGTGCTTTCCTACACTTAAATTCACATTTGAGTAGTTGATGGTTGAAAGATTCTCCTTAAGGTATGTCTCGTCATTGGTTCTTCCCTCATCCGGTTCGATGTTACGAATCAGAGTACATCCATCAAAGACTCCCTTCAAATCCCTGTCTCTGACAACGGTACCCGTTTCCACGTTCAATTGATTACGTGCAGCCTCCGGAATACGTATTATTCCGGTTTCATTGTTTACTGCCTGTTCGAGCTGATACGATTCTCCATCAATATAAATGTAATCACCGTATTGGGCCTGGAGAGTATTCAACGCCGAGTTGGATAAACGAATAAAATGAGGTTCATTTTCCAATGCACTTTCTATCGTATATGGTCCTCTTACGTCGACGCTGCTGCCGCTTGTTCCTGAATTGGATATTACAAGGTTCTTTGTAGCGGGTTCTATGGAGATTTCATTGGATGTAATGTTAACCGATCCAAGCAGTGCCGCAACTATTGCCAGTATAATCAACACGGAGATTATTATCGGAAAATACATGTGGAGGAATGACTTCGTCATCTGCCAGAATCCGACCTTGGACTGCATATATATGCGTATTGATTTACGTATAGTCTTGACGAAGTAGAATATTGACAAAATCAAACCCGCCAACAATATCAAAGCGGCTATTGGGGTTGTGATGAATTTAATGAAGAACAATGCAAATATCCCGAACATCGTGATTGACAGTGACATCAGTTCCATACGTATGGCAGAACCCAATTCATCCATCATGGTTAATCTGCCGTAACTGATGGCCCTATCTACTATGGTTCTTACAACCTCGTTAGCCATCAGGTTCAATTCCTTAAGTGAAGACATCTCATGAACGATATCGCCAATGTCCACTTCCTGTATTCTCATGCCCCAAGCTTCCGCATCCAATACTATACCGATGTCTACACCATAATCCTTTTCCAGGTCAATCTTATCCAAAAAGGATTTGATTGCAGCAAATTGACCGCTTAACGGTTGTTCAAATGATAATTCCGGGAAGAAAAATTGCAATAACGGTTTTGCCGTAAGTTCCGTTACACGCCCGGCTTCACGTTTAAACTTAGTTTTGGTAATGTCGGCGGAATTATCCAAGATAGGTTTTATAATCGCCTCGACTTGTTCTTTAGTTATTTCAGACAAATCAGCATCTAAAAACAGTACTATTTGACCTGTAACTTCTTTGAGTCCTGTTTTCATAGCAGAACCCTTTCCCTTGTTGAGTTTATGATTGATTAAAGTTACGTCATCAATATTTGAAACTATTCTTTCGGTATCATCGGTCGATCCGTCATTGACTACTATAATCTGCGTTATTTGTTTAACCTGTTTGACCACGCCGATAACATGTTCAATAGTTTTTTCCTCATTATAAGCCGGAATAACTACGGAAACCATTTTATTAGCACTTTTACTACTTGGATTTGCCATGAATATTGACAAAATAAATAGTAAGGCTACGATTAAATATTGAAACATGCTATCTACTTTCCTAAAATTATTTTAAAATAATACCTAATAATTAAATATATATAATAATTAATTAATAATATATTGTATTTTCAAAATGGTAAATTTTTAAAGACAAATGCATTTAAAGGTGATTAAAATTAGAAAAAAGGGCCAAGTGCTGATAGTTGGAATAATTGTTCTGATACTGCTTGCTTTAACGATTGTAATGACAGTCCACAACGAAGATGCAGACAACAACACCACCTACACGGACAACAACACCACACTAAACAGCTCTACCAATATAACAGACAATCATACAAGCAGTGTAGGCCTAAATCATGAAAACACACCTGACAAAACATCAAAGAGCAATAAAAATGATGTCATCGAGGAGGAAGTGACCAATAAGGTTAACAATTACGCCAGCCAGCATGACGAATCAAAAGATATTATAGTTGCCACTCCTGCTAAAACAGACGAATCCGGATAAACAGCATCATTTGTAATTTATGCAATAAAAATTTGCAAAAATAAAATAATGCATCGAACATATATTATATTATCATATAGAAAAAATATAAAGCTATAATCGGAAGGGGATTATTATTCAAAAGAAAGTAATGTTAATATTAGGAAGTGCAAGCGACATTGACGTGGCAAAAAAGGCCGTGGAAGTATTGGAACAGATGAAAGTAGCCTATGACATCAAGGTAACGTCAGCCCACAGAACACATGGGCTTGTAAAGGACGTCATGACAAACTACAGCGACGACATTGACGTATTTATAGCTATTGCGGGACTGGCCGCACATCTGCCGGGAGTAGTTGCAGCCTATACCACAAAACCCGTAATAGGTGTTCCGGTAAAGGCAAAACTTGGTGGCCTCGATTCATTATTGTCCTGCACGCAGATGCAAGTCGGTACCCCGGTTGCATGTGTAGGCATCGACAGGGCAGACAATGCAGCACTGATTGCATGCCAGATACTGGCATATGACGATGACGAACTAAAGGCCAAACTAATCAATAAACGAGCATCATATGTGGAAAAAATGATTACCTCCCAGGAGGAATTGATTGAAAAAATTGGCGCAGACAATTACGTGCCGTCAAAACGAATTGAACACAAAAGACCTAAAGTAAATGAAGAACTGGAGTTAAATGAGAACAGCAAAGTATTGATTATATCCGAAAACTACTCCAACATTGATATTGTACAAAAAATCGTTAAAACTCTGGATATTCTGGATATTCCATGTGACCATAAAGTTATAGCATCCACAAGACACCCCGATAAGCTGGAAAAATTTATGAAAGATGCAAACAAACAGATAGAATTGTTTGTTGCCGTCAGTGATTTATCCAGCGTTCTTGCAGGTGCCGTTGTATCGCATACCACCAAACCGGTTATTGGCGTACCGTGCAGTGGACACCTGAAAGGTATTGACTCACTGTTGAGTATGGTGCAAATGCCGCCGGGTGTTCCAACGGCAACCATGGGTATTGATGCGGGCGAAAACGCGGCATTATTTGTTGCACGCATACTGTCCAACTACAATAATGATGTAAAGGAAAATCTTGAAGAGTATAACGAATTATTGATTAACAATTCCTACTAGAACAACCAAAAAAGATGTGATGAATTATGACACGACTAATCGATGAGATAAATGATGATATTATAGAAATTACACGGGAAGTATCAACGGAATATGAGATAACCTCCATTCTTAAAAAACATCCCACCGATACCCTCGTATTTACCAACGTTAAAGACAGCGATATGAATATCATATCGGGCATATGCAATACAAGAGACAAGATAGCCAAATCCATTGGAAGTAGCGTCGACAAGATTACGGAAAACATTATCCACGCTACAAACAATCCAACGCCTATTGCTGAGATTAAGGATGCAAGGGACGTCTATGACTACACCCAGAAGGCTGATTTGAGTAAGCTTCCAATACTCAAACATTACCCCAAAGACAAGGGAAAATATATCACGGCAGGTGTAGTTATAGCAAAGGATCCTGAAAACGGCGTGACGAATGCGTCCATCCATAGAATGCTTGTAAACAGTGACGACACTCTGGGAATTCGTATCGTTCCAAGACAGCTATACACATACTATAAAAAGGCTGAAAGTATGGGCAAGGATTTGGAAGTGGCAATAGCAATCGGACTTAACCCATCAACGCTTCTGGCCAGTACCACCAGCATATCAGTTAATGACAATGAATTGGAGGTAGCCAATACGTTTAAGGATGGAAAGCTTACCCTTGTCAAATGTGAAGACGTTGATATAGAAGCAGTGGAATGTGAAATATTACTGGAAGGTAAGATAATGGCAAACGAACGTCAAAGTGAAGGGCCATTCGTGGATTTAACCGATACATACGATAAGATACGCGACGAACCAGTTATAAAGCTAAGCAAAATGCATTACAAGAAAAATCCGTACTACCATGCAATATTGCCCGCCGGCAATGAACACAAGCTGCTTCAAGGCCTTCCACAGGAACCCCGCATATACAACAGCGTAAAAAACACAATCCCAACTGTACAAAACGTAGTGTTGACGGAAGGAGGATGCTGCTGGCTGCATGCAGTCGTATCCATAAAAAAACAGACCGAAGGCGATGCCAAAAACGTTATGATGGCGGCACTGTCTGCCCACCCGTCACTGAAACACTGCGTAATAGTTGACGAAGACATTGACATATTCGACCCGGTCGACGTTGAATATGCCATTGCAACCAGGGTTAAAGGTGACGATGACATAATAATAATACCGAAGGCAAGAGGCTCATCGCTGGATCCTGTCGCAGAGATTGACGGCACTACGACCAAAGTGGGCGTGGATGCAACCAAATCCTTCAAAAACCTGGAAGACTATGAAAGGGTAAGCTATACCCTCGAAGATTATGACATGTAAACGTGCTGATAATATAAAATAGGATATAAGCCAAATCAAGGAGAATACAATATGACAACAATAAGAAATGTGAAACTGCTGGAAGAGTTAAGCCTGACACCCGCCATATCAGGCAATGAAGACAAGATACGTGAAATTATAACAAGAGAACTTGAAAGTGTCGCCGATGAGATTGAAACCGACGACATGGGAAACTTGATATGTACCAGGAAAGGAGATGAAAATGCACCGACTGTCATGCTGGCATCCCACATGGATGAAATCGGCCTTATGGTAAAATATATTGACGATAACGGATTTGTCAAGTTCATTAAAATAGGTGGAATAAACGATCAGATGCTGACAAACCAGGCCGTCATCATACACTCAAAGGATGGCCAAGTGCCTGGGGTAATCGGTTCAAAACCGCCACACGTAACAAAGGCCGAAGAAAAGAACAAGGTAATCCCGTACACTGAAATGTTCATAGACATCGGGGCAAACGATAAAGAAGAAGCCGAAAAGATGATATCCATAGGCGATATGATAACACTCAGAAGCTGGTTTGAAGAATACCCTAACGATAAGGTAATGGGAAAAGCATTGGACAATAGAATCGGATGCTACGTCATGATGGAAATCATGAAAAGGGCACAAAGCCGTGCAACCATCTACGGTGTGGGAACCGTACAGGAAGAGGTAGGACTTAAGGGTGCCAAAGTTTCAAGCTACCGGCTTAATCCCGATTATGCATTCGCCCTTGACACGACGCTATGCGGCGACCATCCTGGAATCACGCTGGAAGAGGCTCCATGCAAGATGGGCAAAGGGCCGGCGGTCATTTTGGCAGACCGTTCCGGTGACGGTATTATTACCCCTAAAGTCATGAAGGATATGATAACTGATGCCGCCGAATCGAAGGACATAAAAATTCAATTGGAAGTAAGCGACGGCGGTACAACCGATGCAACGGCCATACACCTAAATAGGGAAGGAATAATTACTGGAGTAATAAGCGTTCCTACAAGATACCTGCATACCCCTGTAAGCGTGGCAAGCTGCGAGGATATTGAAAACACTATAGAGTTGATGGTGACAATATTGAACAATATGTAACGTTGCATAAATCATATTATTCACGAATAAAAAAAAATTAACCTATATATCCAATAAATATAAATCTTTAACAAGTATATATATCCGCTTAATATAAACCTTTAATAATTATTAAGAAAATAGAATTAAACAAGCAATATAAGATAATATAAAATAATAAAAAACTAGAGTGATGCAAATGAATAACACCGTTGGAATGATTTTATGTGGAGGTTTCGGTAAAAGATTAAGACCTGTTACCGAGACTGTCCCAAAACCATTAGTAGAACTTAAAGAAGACTATACTATACTAGACAAACAGATATTTGACTTTAAAAGTGCGGGCGTGAAAAAAGTAATTTTACTTACGGGATTTCTTGGAGAGAAAATAGAAGAAAGATACCACGACAACTACATGGGCGTTGAAATAGAATACGTTAGAGAAGAACAGCCGCTGGGAACTCTCAATGCCATAAGACTTGGAATGGAACACATGGATGATGACACCCAATGCGTCATAAGAAACGGGGATGTAGTGGCAGATTTAAGCATTAAAAAGATGATTGAAGATGGAGAAAAATCCCCATATGACTTTACGATATTCGTCACACAGATGACGTCACCTTATGGAATCGTAGATTTGAGTGGAGACAAAATCGTATCATTTAAGGAAAAGCCACTGCTTGACTACTACATAAATGGTGGAATATACTTCTCCAAAGGCAAATTGGACTTCGGCAACTATCAAACGGGAGACATTGAAAAGACGTTGTTCCCTGAACTGGCCAAGGACAAGAAGCTTGGATACTATAAGGAGAACGGACTCTTTTGGATGGCCGTCGACACGTCCAAGGAATTGCAGCAGGTACAGCAGGAATACGAAAACAGGATAGACAAACCGTGGGGATACGAGAAAATTTTAATCTATACCGAAAAATATCTGACCAAAGAATTGTTCCTGAAAGAAGGATATCAGACTAGCTTCCACTATCATCCAAATAAGGATGAAACCATGTACATTGTAAGCGGTAAAGGTTATATCGAATTTGAAGACAGAAAGGAATACTTCAACAAAAAGGATACAATCAGAATTGAACCGAACACCCCTCACACCATTGTAGCTACAGAAAACACCATATTGCATGAAGTGTCAACACCTGATCTGGATGATACCATCAGAATCAAGGATTTCTATGATATAGAAACACCTGAAGGTGACAGGTAGTTTAGACATCTAAGCTACTTTACAATTCTTTTTTTTGATAATTGAATTATTACTGTTAATTACTGATTGAGTTATTACTGCCAATTGCAGTTATTCTTTGAATTTTAACATTTTTAGGGAGCGTATTATTTTGAGCGACATTACAATTATAGATTATGGCAGCGGCAATATCCTAAGCATTTACAACGGTTTCAAGAAGATAGGTATGGAAGTTAATGTATCCGATGACATCAGGGTCATTGCAAACTCCGATGCAATCATATTGCCCGGTGTTGGTGCATTCGGTGCCGTAATGAACAATCTTGTTAACTATAGGCAAGTGCTGTATGAACACATAAAAGACGACAAGCCACTGTTGGGAATATGCCTAGGACTTCAGGTGCTGTTTACGGACAGTGAGGAAAGTCCCGACGCCGAGGGATTGAACATATTCAACGGAAGCGTTAAAAGATTCAATCTGCCAAATGAGTATAAGATTCCACATATGGGCTGGAATCAGATAAGGGTAAATGACACATCTTTAAACAATACGTCCCTTCTCGATAACGTTGACAATGAATACATGTACTTCGTTCATTCATATTATATAGAACCGGAAGATAAAAATCTTATAACGGCCACCTGCGATTATGGAATGGACGTGCCGGTTGCCATTGGAAAGGACAATCTGCACGCACTTCAATTCCATCCCGAAAAAAGTGGAAAGGCGGGACTGGAAATACTTAAAAACTTTGTTGATACAATTTAAACAATTTACTATTTTTACCTTATTTTTTTTAAAATTTATATAATGAATATGCTTATTAATGTTAAAAAATATAGTATTACTGTGTGAATATAGAGGCATTTATAAAAAGAATTCCTCGAAAAACTATGGATTGAAAGCAAACAAATACTTAAAATAGGATAATCATGTGATAATTATGGATATAGAAGAATATGCAAGAAGAAGCCTTAAGGAAAACAAGCCCCAAGAGGAAATTATTGACAAGCTCACCAAAATAATACTCTACTACAAGGATATCGATGAAAAAAAGGCCAAACAACTGGCACAAGCAGTCATCAAAGAAGTGGAAATTACATCAACCATAAATACCCCCTTAACCGACTACTACAAAACAAACATCCACATGGGCAAATTCGGTGTAGGCTCACGCGGAAAAGGTGACTTCTATATCCACGGCAAAATTGCTGAAATCATCGAAAATACGAACAGCAATGCACTGGTAAATCCAACGGCACAGGATGACGGTGGAGTGGTGAAGGTAGACGATACTTACTACATTACAACGGCTATCGATGGAATACATTCAAGGCTAAGTGACTATCCATTCCTTGCAGGCTTTCATACTGCACGCGCCACATTAAGGGACGTGTGCACAATGGGAGCAAATCCCGTGGCAATCCTAAGCGATATCCATCTGGCCGACGATGGAGACGTAAGCAAGCTTTTTGACTTTACTGCGGGAATATGTGCCGTCAGCGAACTGACAAACGTACCCCTGGTCGCGGGAAGTACCCTGAGAATAGGTGGAGACATGGTTCTGGGAAGCAGACTGGTAGGCGGTGTGGGAGCCGTGGGTTCATCAAAAACCCCTCCAACCGCAAGAAACAATGCACAGGCAGGTGACGTTATACTCATGAGCGAAGGCTGCGGCGGCGGTACGATAACGACTACGGCCATCTACAACAATTATCCCGAAGTAATAGAAAAGACATTGAACGTACAGTTTATCAAGGCAAGCCAGCTGTTGAACAACTATGAAAACATTGAAGACATTCACGCAATGACCGACGTTACAAACGGAGGTTTAATCGGAGACTGCAATGAGATAAACAAGACAACTGGATTAGGTATTGATTTGGTCTACGAGAAGATAAAAAATCTTGTGGACGAATCGGTATATGAAATGTTGGATTCGCTTGATATAGACTTCCTTGGCGTTTCGATCGACAGTCTTATGATTATAGTAAAAGAGGACATCAAAGATGATATAATAAAATTAATGGAAGACAACAACATAAGATGTGACGAAATCGGCAAAATAACAGATACCGGCAAAACCTTCATCGAATATGAAGACAAAAAAGAACCGTTAACGCCCAAATTCCGTGAGGCCGCATACACCCCGATAAAAAAAGTGGTTGACGACATCTATGATGAAGACTATGAAGAAAATACGAAAATCATAGACGAAGCAACAAAAAGTGCAATAAACAAAAAGAACATGCTGGTAAAAAAGATAATGGAGAAAAACGAATAGAATTATGAACAACAACGGACAATTCCTTTTATACGACATGCTGTTGGCATTCATGATACTGCTTTTGGTACTGGTTTCTATGACGTACCTGCTTGAGACAAACGCTTTTGGAAAGACGAATACGGAAGATTACCTGGAACCAAGGTATTTGCTGGACTTGGTTGAGGATGAAGGACTGCTTTCAGAACTGTCGAATGCCCAAGATAAAAATGATAGCGCAGATGTCAACCGGACGATATATAAGATAGACCGCATCCTATCGGCAAGCTGCGAAAACGGCTACAGTCTAAATGATGAATCCATCAACACAACCCTGATAGACAACTCGCCGAATAACTATAAAGAAGCCTACTGCAGAAAAAAGGTAATCAATAACCATGAATATACGCTGAGTACATACCGTTGATGTCACACTTTTTTAGGCTTGGTTTTTCTTCCCTTTTTCCGGATAACCTCCTTGATAATTAGGTTCATGGGAGTACGTTCTCCCAAAGCCTCAGTATTTCCCTTTTTAATGTTTTTAAGTATTTCATCTACGCTGTCACAGTCCGGTATCCTTGTATGGCATCTGCCTATTCCCTTGACGAAGTGTGCATCGCTGGCACCTATTGCAGGTACATTGTTTTTCTGTGATACCCTCTTTGCCAGGTAATTTGAAAATCCGAAAATGAATCGGGAGTTCATGGTTTCCATTGCATCCACGTCAAGTGACTGTACGATGTTTCCCAGTCCGCTTCTGTAATAGCAGTATGGATGGGCGGCTATAGCTATGCCTGCGTTGTCATGTATTTGGTCAACGGTTTCCTGTGGCGTCTGAAGTGGCTTGACGTAATCGGTTATTCCCAATGCAACTATGTGGCCTTCAGTACTGCTTACCTCCTCGCCGGGAATCAGCATTAAACCCTCATGTTCCAGTTTTCTGATGGCCCACGTTCCTTCAATTTCATCATGATCGGTTATTGCTATTGCATTTAATCCTATCTTTTGACTGTATCTTATTATATCCTCTAACGGCGTGATTGAATCCTTTGAATACTTGCTGTGAATATGAGTATCGATAATCATGAAAATTCATCCTACAAGAGTTATAAATAAATCTATTGAATTAAAAAAATATATAGTTTTTGAAAATGCAAAATAAAAAAATAAAATCCGAGAATATTAAATAAGCATAAAGTTATGAAGTATTTGAAAACAGAGAAAAAAAACATACTTTTACCAACAACATTATTGCAAAAAAAA